>NZ_PSVU01000069.1:0-15211 GCF_002932515.1 Rathayibacter sp. AY1D5 | reverse complement strand
GCGCGCGTCCAGCTCGAAGGAGCGGCGGACCGCCCCGGCGCGCAGCGTCCCCCCTGCCCGCTCGACCCGCTCCGCCATGCCGAGGACGCCCGAGCCGGTCCCGTCCGCCTCCTCCGCGTCCGGTGCCAGGTCGTTCACCGCCTCGAACCGCCACTCGTCCTGCTCCCGCGCGAGCCGCAGCCGCGCGCTGGAGCCGCCGCCGTGCTTGAGGATGTTCGTCGTCGTCTCGCGGACCACCGGCCCGAGCGTCTCGGCCGGCGCGTGAGCCGCCGCCGGGTCGACCTCGAGCTCGACGCGGAGCCCGGCCGAGCGGAGCAGGTCGGCGGCGTTGGCCAGCTCGTCGACGAGCGGGACGCTGCGGAAGCGCGTCGCCAGCTCGCGGGTGCCGGTGCGGGCGCCGTCGACCGAGCGCTGGGCGGCGCGCAGCTGCTCGAGAGCGGCCTCCGGGTCGCTGCCGAGGAGGCGCTCGGCGAGCTCGAGCTGCAGCGCGATCACCTGGAGGTGGTGCCCCTGGAGGTCGTGCACGTCGCCGGCGAGCAGCAGGCGCTCCTGGGCGGCGGCGAGCCGGCCCTCGGCGGCGCGCGCCCGGTCGAGCTCGCGGACGATGTCCCACCACCACAGCGCGCTGACGACCGTCAGAGGCAGCAGCGTCGCGAACAGCAGGAGGGTCGAGAGCGCGGCCGACGCGTCCGGCGCCGCGCGCGTCTGCTCGAGCACCGCCGCGACCGCGAGGACGATCGTGCAGAGCACCATCACCCGGAGCCGCACCCCGCTCTGCCAGGGCAGCACGGCGACCAGGGTCGCGGCGAGCGAGAGCCCGAGCGCGAGGCTCCCGGCGGCCGTGCCGGTGAGCGCCGCGGCCGCCACTCCGAGGCAGAAGACCAGGGTCGGCACGGCCCGGAGGCGCACCGGGCCCTCGCGGTCGGCGCGCCGGTACGCGAGCGCGGTCGGCGAGAACACCGCGACCCAGGCGGCCGCGCCCAGGAAGTAGGCGCCCTTCCGCCACTCCTCGGTCGAGGCGCTCAGCACCGCCACGGACCAGACGGCCAGGACGATCACCACGAAGGAGGCGGCCGACGCGAGGGTGTACCACCAGGTCACGGCGACGCCGCGGCCCGCGCGCACGGGCGGATCCGCCTCGGTCGAGTTCACCATGCGGCCCAGGCTACGACCATGACACTTGTCACCCCTCGGGCCGTCGATCCTCCCGGGACGCGGTGACCCGGCGGCACTGCCGCGTCGGGCGCGGACACGGTCGGATGGAGGAGTCCCGAGAGCCGGGGCCACGAACCGGAAGGCACGACCATGACGATCATCAGCGACGCGATCCTCGGATTCCAGGACCTGATCGGCCGCGTTCCCGAGCTCGTGCAGCCCCTCGTCGTCGCCGCGGCCGGGGCCGTCCCCTTCATCGAGGGCGAGGGAGCGGCGAGCATCGGGATCATCGGCGGCATCCACCCGGTCGTCGCCGGGCTCGCCGGGGCGATCGGCAACTTCGTCTGCGTGGCGCTGCTCGTGCTGCTGGGCACCGGCGTCCGCTCGGCGATCACGGGCCGCTCGGAGGCGAAGCGGACGACTCCGCGGCGCGAGAAGTTCCAGCGGGCCTTCACCCGCTACGGCGTCCCGGGCGTGAGCCTGCTGGGGCCGCTGCTGCTCCCGACGCACTTCACCGCGGTGATGCTGGCGGGCGCCGGAGTCGGCCGCGGGCGGATCCTGCTCTGGCAGGGCGTCGCGATCGCGCTGTGGACGACGGTGCTCACGGTGATCGTCGGGCTCGCGGTCGGGAGTGCGGGGCTGGCGAGCTGAGCGATCGCACTGACCTCCTAAGTGTGACGTCCTTGCACAAGCGAGAGAACATTCGCAGAAACCGCTTGTTGCAGGACGTCGGGTACCCCTCCGTCGTCTTCATTCACAAATAGGCGTACGTTCCTTTCTGCTCTACTTATGGAAAGGTAAAGGAGGGATAAGAAGCGCGTGCGATCATTCGTCTTGGCCGTGGCTTGCATATCTGGGATGCCTGCAACGATAACTGTCTCAAACTGCAGTCCAGCAAGGTATTCGGCCGGACCGACAACAAGGCCCCGACGGCGGTAGCCAAGCCCGTCGACGTCTGACCTGCCGGATATGGTCGATACATTGTACTTTCCGGAGGTGGCGATCTGAGCTGCAAGTTTACTGAACCTATTCCATTGCCTATGATCTACAACCGCTAATGCCATCCGTCCATGAGAGTATAGTTCCTGCATCGCCAGATTAATATCGAGTAGCTCGCCTTCTTGCGATGCGGCAACCGTCAGCTTCGGAGTAGGACCGCTGCTCTGAACTGATTCGACGGCGGAGAAATCTATTTCCCAATTTTGTCCAAGGTCGAGCGCCGGAAATTGATGGTGCACATCTTTTATCAGCTCAAGAATTTCTGGTGTGAATCGGTGGACTGAAGTCAGCTCAAAATTATCAATTTCCCCTAAACCATCCTCAACTGCGACAGATTCAGAATGCGTCTCGTCAGAGGCCGGGCCAATGAACGCTTCCGAAGGGGATTGACGAGGATCGACGGCCATGAAGACTCTAGGGTATCGCGTGACGTCGCGAGACAAATAGTGCAAGACCTGACGCTCAAGAGGGCTGAAGAGGTGAAACTCATCCACAAATATCAAATCGTAGCCAGCTTGGCGACGCGCGCGGTTCCATGCATGTGTCTCAAGATGGCTTAACAAATCAGCTAGAACCTGATCGGATGTTAAAAGCGAGCGCTCATCGAGGCTTTTCATATAACGGGAGTAAAGCTCGAACACAACGCGAAGATCTTGACGTGTCTGTAGCGGCATCATCCAACTTGCCCGTGGATGTTGCATGAAGCGAGACTCGGCCCCGGCGCCAGGGAAAATTGCAGCGGCGCCGATAACAGATCCAAACTCAATCAAAAGGTCCCACGAAAGCGCTAGTAGTTCATCTTCTGAGGAAGCATCAAACCGCTCGGCGAGTTCGGGAGAGACGCCAGCTCGGTACGTGATCCAGTCGCCATTCCTAAAATCACGCAATAAGTCGGAGATCTCGAGTAGTTGAGCGTGCTTGCCGCTCAGACTGTCCGCCCCTAGGAGACTTAACCCGCTACCGCCGCCAGCGTACTGAGGCGAGATCGACTGCGCTATTTCAAGTAATGGAAAGACGTCAATTTCCGAAACGATTCCCATACCCATCAAGCCCATCGAGTCGGAAACTTCGGTTGCTAGCGACCAGCTATGCGTGACTATCAATACTCGAAGGTTTTCTCCGGCCTCCCGGGCCTGGACCACCTCCTTCAATGCTTTTAAGGTAAGGGCAAGAGTTTTCCCAGAACCGGCTGGCCCTCGTAGGCGGATCGATCTGTCCGTCGGAGCGTCGAAAAAGCGCCTTTGGTCGACGCTTAGTTCTTCAATCCATTGATCGTAAGTCCACGATTTCGATGAGTTGGGCTTGAGACGAGCGAGGGACATCTCGACGCTCGCGGTTTGTTCCTTTTGGCTATCGAAAAATTCCTGCGCTAGTAAGAAGCCGTCGGTCCAAATTTTGCCTAGCCGGGCTATATCGACCTCGTGTAGACGTTCAAAGCTGTCAAGGTCTTTCTTGTTGCTGGAGGTGGTCAAAGTCCAGAAGATAGCATCTTGCCGCATGCCGGGAAGTACCTCAGCGATCCAACGGCTTGCCCCGCCATCTCTACTGGACAGAGCAAAAAACGTTATGAAGTTATCGGCTTTGTACTGATGCCACCCTCGTGGGAGCGACAGTGGAGATCCTGCACGCGCACGTTCCGCAAAGGATGCCATCCGACCTAGCGCTTCATTGCGGTGGGAAAGGAGTTCACTCGGCAACAGTCGATCTGTCGTCTGATCAGACTGAAACAGGTATATTCGCTGCTGGTCAACCTTATCTCCGGCCGAGGTCAATACAGCTATGTCGTCCAACTCGGTCAAGAATAAACTCGGGGATGATTCAATAGCGTCGGTAGACAGTCCGGCGGCGAGTTCGCTAAGTGCGGCAGCCGTCGTGATCAGGAGCTTCATTTGTAACGCTCTCCTAAAAGTTCAGCATGAAGGTTGCGCATTTCTTCATACTCAGAGGGAAGCCCAATGGCCATAAATACCAGGGCAAATTGTTGAGCAACGGCATGTGTGAATCGGTCGTGGAGTCTCGCAATACGTCGATAACTCGACGAAGTTCGCATTGGTCCTAAGGCGATCTGCGACTCCGGGACCTGCTCAAGGTGACGCAGGTAAAGAAAGTACCCGTCCTGCATTGCCGGAGCAATCGCCGACAGGAATAGGGCATCACCAGGCGGGCTCGAATAGTGCGACTGCACTGTCGCGAGGATGTCCTTCTTCGCGTTTGCGGGACTTTTGCCGTTCGGGATGGCGGCATGCGCCGAAACCAAGTGTTGGACGGCAGTGTCGAGAGTGTCATGTGGAACGGATATCTCGCGAATCGCATCAATCACTAGTCGAGCGGTTTCGATTGAAGCTAGATCTATATCGAGTGCTCCGAGAATAGTGTCTGTCTCTTCTTCGAGAGGCCAAGAAGTCAGACGGTCAGTGCTGATCGTTCGATCACTCGACTTAGCGATGATCGCTTGGAAATTTTCAGTAAGCCTTGGAAGAAGCCTTCGGCGGATCCTCGGGATTTGAAACTCAAGAATATATTCGTCTTGCGTCAGAAGCGGAACGCATGTCACGCGTCCCTGATTCTTTGCATTTGCAAAGTCGCAATCTGCAGTAAGGACGAAAAGATTGCGTTGCCATTTTGACGCCCCAACTTCAGTGGCCTCGAGGATGTCGCCTTGGCGTAGAGGGTCGGAGACCGTTACTTCCCTGAACTCGACAAACGACTGGTCGGCAGAAGCTCGCTGCATGTGTCGATTATGGGAGCAGGATGCGGAGGTTCAGTTCGCCACGCCGTGGGGAGGTACCTATTACGGCGGGTGCAGGTGCCCCGTCGAGGTGGCAAACCGAATGCTCTCGGGCAGGTGCCACGTCGTCCGTCCGTTGCTGCCTTTGTCGTGGATCGCGGTCTTGGCCGGGTTAAATGAGGATGAATCGATTTAGAGCATATGTTGCTTGGATGAAGCCATACAAAAGCGACTCGGCTGCTTGCCCATCGGTCCAATGCTCGCGCAGGGGCCTTCAGATGGCATGACGGAACGGCGTCCGCGCCACCGGTCAGTGCCGGATGCGCCGTCCCGGTCCGCCGTCCGGGTCCGCCGGGCCGGCGGACTGCAGGTGGGTGTGCAGGCGGATGAGGGTGTCGCGCAGCCGGGTCTTGACGGTGCCGAGCGGGATCGACAGCTCCTCCGCGATCTCGGAGTGGCTGTACCCGCGGACGTAGGCGAGGTAGAGGACGTCGTGGTGGATGGCGGCGAGCTGCCGGATCGCGCCGGCCGCGGGCGCCAGGGCCAGCCGGACGTCCGAGCGCTCCCACTCGTGATCGCGCGGCCGGTCGAGGACCGTGTACTGCAGCTCCCGGCGCCGCGCCGATCGGTCCGCACGGGCGCGGTCCACGGCACGGCGGTGCGCGACCTGGGCCAGGAAGGCGAGGACGGGACGGCCCGGGTCGAGCGAGCGCGCGGTGCGCCAGAGCTCGAGGTAGACCTCCTGCGCGACCTCCTCGGCGGCGGCGCGGTCGTCGAGCACCGCGTCAGCGACGGAGACGACCCGGCCCGCGGTGAGCGAGTAGAGCTGCCGGAAGGCGGTCCGGTCGCCCGCGCAGACCCGCAGCAGCAGGGCCGCCGACCGCGCAGGGCCGTCCCCGGGCTCACGCCGCTCGCCTGTCATCGTCGACACAGGGCTCAGCCTGGCACCGCGGACGCGCTCCTCCCGGGGTCGTGCCCCGAGAGGTGGCCCCCATTAGAGGCTCACTTCTGCTCGCGTCCGCTGATGTGCGCCGCCCGACCCCCACTCTGCCCAGGGCCGGCCGTTCGCAACCGAGGCCCGGAGCGTTTGACAGTGGCCATCAGGCCGGTGCCGGGCCGCTCGACCTCGGTTGCGGACGGGCTCAGGCGGCGACGCGCGCGTTCGACTGCGCGAGGAGCGCGACCGAGCGCAGGCGCGCCTCCGTCTGCAGCGACGCGTGGGCGACGATGACCTCGTCGGCGTCGGCGGAGCGGGCGAAGTCGGCGGTGTAGTCGGCCACCTGGTCGCCGGTGCCGACACCGGTGTAGGTGGTCATGCTCGCGACGTGGGCGCCGATCGGGGCGCTGAGCAGGGCGTCGAGCTCCTCGTCGTCGAAGGTCTGGCCGACGGGGATCTGCCCGCTCTGGCGCAGCAGCATCATCAGGCGGGCGCGCTTCATCTGCGCGAACTGCTCCTGCGCGTCCTCCTCGGTGTCGGCGGCGATGGCGTTCATCCCGGCGATCACGTAGGGCGCGTCGAGCTGCTCGGAGGGGCGGAAGCCGCGGCGGTACTCCGCGACGGCCTGGTGCAGCGCGTCCGGAGCGAAGTGCGAGGCGAACGCGTACGGCAGGCCCAGCGCGGCCGCGAGCTGCGCGCCGAAGAGCGAGGAGCCGAGGATGTAGAGGGGGACGCGGGTGCCGGCACCGGGCGTCGCGCTCACTCCGGGGATGCGGGACTCGCCGGCGAGGAAGGCCTGCAGCTCCAGCACGTCCTGCGGGAAGCGCTCGGAGGAGTCGGGGTCGCGGCGGAGCGCGCGGAAGGTCGCCTGGTCGCTGCCGGGGGCGCGGCCGAGTCCGAGGTCGATCCGGCCCGGGTGCAGCGTCTCGAGGGTGCCGAACTGCTCGGCGATGGTGAGCGGGGAGTGGTTCGGCAGCATGACGCCGCCGGAGCCGAGGCGGATCGTGGAGGTCTGCGAGGCGACGTGCGCGATGAGCACCGAGGTCGCGCTGGACGCGATGCTCGCCATGTTGTGGTGCTCGGCGTACCAGACGCGGCGGTAGCCGTTGCGCTCGGCCGCCTGGGCCAGGGCGACGGAGGCGGCGAAGCTGTCGCGAGCGGTCTCACCGGGGGCGATGGGGGCGAGGTCGAGGATGGAGAGGGGAACGCTCATGGTGAGGGCAACGCCCGCGACGGCTCCGGTGTTCCCGTCGCGGGCGCCTTCCTCACGCCTCGGGGATGTCGCGGCCGTACGCCTCCAGCGTCACGGCCTCGGGCTCCGGTCCGCCGCGCACGCCGGCCTCGAGGGCGTCGATGCGGGCGAGCTCCGAGCCGGAGAGCGCGAAGTCGAACACGTCGATGTTCTCGGCGATGCGCTCGGGGCGGGTCGACTTCGGGATGACCTGGCGGCCCTCCTGCAGGTGCCAGCGGAGCATCACCTGCGCGGCCGTCTTCCCGTACTTGGCGCCGAGCTCGAGGAGCACCGGGTCGTCGAAGCTGCGGCGCGGGGAGTCGCGGTAGGCGGTGATGCCGCCGATCGGCGACCAGGCCTGGGTGAGGATGTCGTTCTCGCAGCCGAAGCGCTCGACCCGCCGCTGCTGGAAGTACGGGTGCACCTCGAGCTGGTTCACCGCGGGGACGACGTCGGTCTCGGCGAGCAGGCGGGTGAGGTGCTCGACCATGAAGTTGCTCACGCCGATCGCCCGCACCCTCCCGTCGGCGAGCAGCCGCTCGAGCGCCCGGTAGGCGTCGAGGGTGCGGTCGAAGGCCTCGGGCAGGGCCTGGTGCAGGATCAGCAGGTCGATCCGCTCGACGCCGAGCTTGCCCGCGCTCTTGTCGAAGGCGTGCAGCGTCTCGTCGTAGCCGTAGTCGCTGATCCACACCTTCGTCTCGAGGAAGACGTCGTCGCGGCCGGCGATCGCCTCGCCCACCTCGCGCTCGTTGCCGTAGGCCGCCGCCGTGTCGATGTGCCGGTACCCCGCGTCGAGCGCGGCGGCGACGGCGGCGCGGGTCTCGTCGGGCGGAGTCTGGAAGACGCCGAGTCCGAGGGCGGGGATCTCGACACCGTTGTGGAGAGTGAACGTGTTCATGAGCCCACGCTACGTCCGCAGACGCCGAGTCGCCCGAGAAGCCGCGCGCGACTCCTCAGGCGACCCCGTCGCTCCGGCCCTGTTCAGCCGTCGATCGGCAGCAGGATCCCCTTCACCGTCTCGTCCGTGGCGAGGAACTCCTGCACGGCCGGGTCCTGGAAGGCCTGGACGAGCTTCTTCACGTTCTCGGTGTCGCGGTACTTCGAGCCGATGGTGAGCTGCCCGGCGAAGTCGTCGGGGGCCTGCGGGGCGAAGATCTGCTGCTCGATCGGGATGCCGGCGGCGAGGTAGTACTCGGTGTAGCCGACGGCCGCGTCGAGGTCCGGCAGCGCGCGCGACTGGGCGGCGAAGTCGAGCAGCGTGAACTGCAGGTTCTTCGGGTTCTCGGCGATGTCGTCCTGGGTCGCGGTGCCCGGCTCCGTGCCCGGCTTCAGCGTGATCAGGCCGGCGTTCTGCAGCAGCCAGAGGCCCTGCGCCTCGTTGGCGGGGTCGGAGTAGAGCGAGACCGTGCCGCCGTCGGGGATCTGGGAGACGTCGGAGTACTTGTCGCTCCAGAGCCCGAAGCCCCAGCGGAAGACGGGGGTGGCCGCCTCCTCCTCGAAGTCGGGGTTGGCCTCGAGCACCTGTCCCAGCCAGAGCTTGTGCTGGTACACCGTGGCCGCGACCTCGCCCTCGCTCACCGCGCGGTTGATGGTGTTGCTGTCCGAGAGCCCCTTGAAGGCGACGGTGATGCCGTAGCGCGGCGCCACCTCCTTCGCGACGAAGTCGACCAGGGCCTGCTCGGAGGCATTGCCCTCGGCGGTCGCGACGTAGAGCGTCGCTCCCTCCTGCTCGTTGGCCGAGACGGCGGGGGAGAGGAGCGGGACGGCGATCGCGGAGGCGACGCCGACCACGACGACGGCCGCTCCGGCGATCCAGGGCCAGCGGCGCTTCTTCTTGAGATCGAATCCGAGGTCGTCGGGAGTGGACATGGCGGTGCCTTTCGAAGAGGGGGTGCGCGGGCGCGCGAGAGGGACGCCCGAGGGCGCAGGAGGAGGAGGAGTGGAGGTTCTAGACGGCGGCCGCGACCCGCGGCGCTCGCCGCGAGCGGGAGGCGCCGGGCGTGGTCGCGCGGACGAGGGCGTCGCCGGTGAGCTGCACGGTCGCGACGGTGGCGACCAGGATCACGATGGTGGCGAGCATGACGGTGGTGTCGAAGCGCTGGTAGCCGTAGGTCACCGCGACGTAGCCGATGCCGCCGGCGCCGATCGTGCCGGCGATCGCCGAGTACTCGATCATCGCGATCGTGTTGATCGTCAGGCCGCCGATGATCTGCGGAACCGCCTCGCTCAGCTGTGCGGTCCGCACCACCTGCAGCCGCGACGCTCCGGAGGCGCGGGCGACGCGGGTGAGCGAGAGCGGCACGCTGCGCAGCGCGTTCTCGACGATCCGGGTGAAGAAGGCGATCCCCGCGATCGACATCGGCACGACGGCGGCCGCGATCCCGATGTTGGTGCCGGTGATCAGGCGCGTGAACGGCATGATCGACGCCATCAGGATGAGGAACGGCAGCGAGCGGCCGACGCTGATGACGGCGCTGAGCACCTGGTGGGCGGCCCGGTTCTCGGCCAGGCCGCCCGGAGCGAGGTTGTGCACGAGAGCGCCCAGCGGCACGCCGACCAGCACCACGATCGCCATGACGATGCCGACCATGATCAGCGTCTCGCCGAGCGCCGGCAGCACCAGCGCGGGGATCTGCTCGAGCGGGACCTTGTTGTCGAGGTGGAGGATCACGCCGCCACCTCCTCGGCGAGGACGCGCACGCCGGCGGGCCGGACCGACAGGCCGAGCTCGGCCGCCGCACGGGTGAGCCGCGCCTCGTCGACCGGGCCGAGCCCGATCGTCGCGTGGCCGACCGCCTGCCCGTCCACCGTCTCGATCGCAGCGCCGAGCAGCGCGACCGGGCCGACCGCCTCCGCGAGCCGGGTGACCCAGTCGGTCGGCACTCCGGAGCGGGAGTAGCCCACCACCCATTCGCCCAGACCCGGGCCGGGCGCGACGGAGGGGCGCACCGGGTTGAGGGCGAGGCCGAGCGGGGACGCGGGGTCGCGCAGCAGGTCGACGAGGCTCCCCGACTCCACGATGCGGCCGTGGTCGAGGCGGGCGACGGAGTCGGCCACCTGGCGCACCGTCTCCATCTCGTGAGTGATGAAGAGGATCGAGAGGCCCAGGTCGTCGCGCAGCTCCTTCAGGAGCGTGGTGATCGCGGTGGTCGAGGCGGGGTCGAGGCCCGAGGTGGCCTCGTCCGAGAGCAGCACCGAGGGGCGGAGGGCGAGAGCGCGGGCGATGCCGACGCGCTGGCGCTGACCACCGGAGAGCTGGTGCGGGTAGTAGCGGGCGCGGTCCGAGAGGCCGACGCGCTCGAGCAGCTCCGCGACGCGGCGCTTCGTCTCGGCGGCGGTGACGGCGAGGTACTCCAGCGGCAGGGCCACGTTCTGCTCGGCCGTGCGGCGGCTGAAGAGTCCGTCGGACTGGAAGACCGTGCCGATGCGACGGCGGGCGACGCGCAGCCGCTCCTCCGAGAGCTGCGAGAGCGCCTCCCCGTTGACGACGACCGTGCCCGAGGTGGGCCGCTCCAGGAGGTTCACGCAGGCGGCGAGCGTGCTCTTGCCCGCGCCGCTCGGGCCGACGACGGCGAAGATCTCGCCGGTCGCGACCGAGAAGTCGAGGCGGTCGAGCACGGTCGCCGGACCGTACGACTTGCTGAGCTGCTCGAGCCGGATCATCGCGTTCCTTCGGACGGGTCGGGCGGCCGCGGCCTCTCCGCGTCGTCCCGGACACGATGATGGAGCACCGCGGGCCCGCCCGTCCCGGCCCGCGTCGCCCGGCGTAACCCTTCGTCGCCGGGCGTAACAGTGCGCGGGGCGGAGGGGGTCGCTCACGCCGGTCCCGCCGCTGCCGGGCGCGGCAGGGCGCTCCCGTTCAGCTCGCGGCGGCCGCCGCGCGGGGGCTCTCGGCGCTCGCCTCGCGGTCGAAGCGCTCGCGGCTGAAGACCTGGTCGGCTGTCGTCAGGGCGAGGCCGATCACGCCGGCCAGCTCGCCCAGGTCCGATGTGTGGATGGTCAGGTGCCGCGTGGCGAGCGGGTGGGTGCGCAGGTAGACGCGCTCGCGCAGGCCCGACATCAGCACCTCGCCGCAGTCGCCGAGCTGACCCGAGATCACGATGGTCCGCGGGTTGAGGATGTTGACGAGGTCGGCGACCGCCTCGCCGAGGACGCGGCCGGCCTGGCGCACGGCCTGGGTGGCGCGCATGTCGCCGCGGAGCACGCGGGCCGTGACGTCGGCGACGTGCTTGATCGAGGGGTCGTCGGCCGAGAGGTCGCGGACGAGGGCCCAGCCGCTCGCGTACGCCTCCACGCAGCCGGCGTTGCCGCAGCGGCAGGGCAGCGGATCCGCGTCGACCGTGCCCGTGACCGCGCGGGTGTGGCCGATGTCGCCGGCCGCGCCGACGGCTCCGCGGATCGTCGCTCCGTTGAAGACGAGGCCCGAGCCGATGCCGGTGCCGAGCTTCAGGCTGATCAGGTTGTCGGAGCCGTGGTGGCGCGACTCGGCGAGGGCGCGGGCGTTCGCGTCGTTCTCGATGACGACCTGCACGCTCTCGTACGGCTGGGCGAAGTAGCCGGCGATGTCGAAGTCGTCCCAGCCGGTCATGATCGGCGGATTGCGCACGCGCCCGGCGGCGAACTCGACCGGCCCCGGAACTCCGACGCCGATGCCGGCGACCGCGTCGCCCTGCTGCAGCCGCTCGAACGCGGCGAGCACCAGCGAGAGCACGGCGTCCGGTCCCTCCCAGACGTCGACGACGCCGCTCTCGTGCCGGAGGGGGGTGCCGCGGAAGTCGCAGGCGGCGGCGACGAATCCGCTCGCCCCGATGTCGGCGGTGAGGAACACCGTGCCGACGAGGTTCATCGCGAACATGCTCGAGGGGCGCCCGCCGGTCGACTCGCCGCCGGTGGTGGGGGCGATCAGGCCCAGCTCCACGAGGGTCGCGAGGCGCTGGTTGACGGTGGAGCGGGAGAGCCCCGTCTGCTCCATCACCGCGTTGCGCGAGACCTCGCCCTGCTCGCGGAACAGCGCGAGGACGTCGGCCACGTGCGAACCGGCCTCGCCGGTGGAGTACCCCGTCATCGCTCCCCCTCTTGTCACGGTCAGCGTACATGCCTGCCGACGGGAAACCTGAAGTTCCCCGACTTTCGTATTGCGGTAACGCGAAAGCCCCGGTAGTTTTCACACACCGGCACACAGTGGTGCCACTGATCCTCAAGGATGACGATGAACCGCACAGCACGCCGCCTCCTCCCGGTTCTCGCACCGGTCGGCGCCCTCGCACTCCTCCTCACCGGCTGCGCCTCGGGTGGCGACACGGCCGCCGGCGGCTCCGGATCGACCAAGGTCGCCGCGGTCATCAAGGGCCTCGACAACCCCTTCTTCCAGGCGATGGAGAACGGCATCGAGGACACCGCGAAGGACGACTCCGTGGACGTCTCGGTGCAGGCCGCCGCCGACATCGGCGACACCACCGGCCAGGCCGACAAGCTCACCACGGTCGCCGGCCAGGACTTCGGCTGCCTGATCGTCAACCCGATCAGCGGCACGAACCTGGTGCAGGCCCTCGCCTCCGCCACCGGCAAGACGATCGTCAACATCGACAGCCCGCTCGACCCCGACGCGGTCGAGGCCGCGAACCTCGACGTCACCACCTACATCGGCACCGACAACGAGGCCGCGGGCGGCAAGGCCGGCGACTTCCTCCTGCAGCAGCTGCCCGCCGGCTCCGAGGTCGCCGTCATCGGCGGAGTCTCGGGAGACGTCACCAGCGCCGCCCGCGTCGACGGCTTCACCGCCGCGATCGGCTCCGACCTCACCGTCGTCCAGGAGGCCGCGGCCGACTGGAAGCGCGAGGTCGCGCTGACCAAGGCGACCGACATCCTCGCCGCCAACCCCGACGTGAAGGCGTTCTTCGCCGCGAACGACGACATGGGCCTCGGCATCGTCAAGGCCGTCGAGAACGCGGGCCTCACCGGCTCCGTGCAGGTGGTCAGCGTCGACGGCAACGAGGACGCGCTGCAGTCCGTCAAGGACGGCGGCCTCACCGCCACCGTCGCCCAGTACCCCTACGCGATCGGCCAGCTCGGCGTGCAGGCGTGCGAGGCCGTCGGCGCCGGCGAGGAGATCCCCGCCGAGATCGAGTCGCCCACCGCGCTCGTGACCTCCGAGACCGCGGAGCAGGCCCTCGGCGCCTTCCCCCAGCCGTTCGAGGAGTTCGACAACCCGCTCGCCGCGCTCGTCCCCAGCAAGTAGGACCTCCCGCCCATGGCAACCCAGGAAGCGACCATGACCTCAGTCACCGCCCGACCCCCGGCCAGCGCCTCCCCGCTGCTGGCGAACCTCCGTCAGCTCAGCTTCTGGGCCGAGAACGCCGCACCGATCGGGCTCGTCGCCCTGGTGATCGTGTTCTCGATCGCGACGCCGACGTTCCTCAGCCTCGGCAACATCAAGGCGATGCTCGTCGCCGCCGCGATCCTGGTCATCCTCTCGATCGGCCAGTCCTTCGTCATCACCACCGGCGGCATCGACCTCTCGATCTCGGCGACGATGACCGTCGGAGCGGTCGGCTTCGGCATCGGCTGGAGCGCCGGCTGGGGCTTCTGGCTCTCGGCGCTCGCGGCCCTGCTCTTCGCGGGGCTGATCGGAGTGATCAACGGCTTCCTGATCGCGAAGGGCAAGGTCACCGACTTCATCGCGACACTGGGCACGCTCTCGGTGGCGACCGGCCTCGCGCTGATCGTCTCCGACGGCAAGCCGATCACGGTCGGCAGCCCCGAGCTGCTCCGCCTCACCACCGGCTCGATCGGGATCATCGGCTACCCGATCATCCTGGCCGCGGTCATCGGAGTCGTCGCCTGGGTCGTCATGTTCCGCACCCGCTTCGGCCTGCACGTGCAGGCGGTCGGCGGCAACGAGGAGAGCGCGGTCGCCAACGGCATCAAGGCCGGACGCGTGCGCATCGCGGTGTACATCATCGCCGCCGTCCTCGCAGGAGTCGGCTCGCTCCTCCTCGTCGCCCGCGTCGGCGCCGCGGAGCCGGCCATCAACACCCAGTACCTGCTCAACTCCATCGCGGCCGTCGTGCTCGGCGGAGTGAGCCTCACCGGCGGCAAGGCCAAGATCGTCGGCCCGATCATCGGAGCGTTCCTCCTGACCGCGCTGACCAACGGCCTGACCCTGCTCGGCGTCTCGCAGTTCTACCAGCCCCTCGCCGTCGGCCTGGTGGTCGTGCTCGCCGCCCTCATCACCCGCTACCAGAAGAAGTGAGCCCAGCCATGACCAGCGACATCCTGCTCGAAGCGCGGGACATCAAGAAGTCCTTCGGCGGCGTCCACGCTCTCAAGGGAGCGTCGATGTCGATGCGCCGCGGCGAGATCACCGCCCTGATCGGCGACAACGGCGCGGGCAAGTCCACCCTCGTCCGCTGCCTCTCCGGCGTGCACCCCGCCGACTCCGGCACCATCACCCTCGACGGCGACGTGGTGCACTTCACCACTCCGCTCGGCGCGCGGGACGGCGGCATCGAGACGGTGCACCAGACCCTCGCCCTGGTCGAGGACCTGACCGTGTGGCAGAACTTCTTCCTCGGCCGCGAGCTCACCAAGGGCGTGCCCGGGGTGCGGTTCCTCGACCGGACGCAGATGAAGAAGACGGCCCAGGAGCTGCTCGGCGACCTCGCCGTGAACGTCCCGCCGGTCACCAGCAAGGTCCGCCGCCTCTCGGGCGGCCAGCGCCAGGCGGTCGCGATCGCCCGGGCCGCGGGCTGGGGCAGCAAGATCGTGATCATGGACGAGCCGACCGCGGCGCTCGGCGTCCAGGAGACGGCGCGCGTCGAGAAGATCATCCTCAAGCTGCGCGACGCCGGAGTGGCCGTGCTGCTGATCAGCCACAACTTCGACCAGGTGATGCGCCTGAGCGACCAGGTGTGGGTGATGCGCGCGGGCCTCGCCGTCGCCGGCCGCCGCACCGCCGAGACCAGCGGCGACGAGCTCGTCTCGCTGATCACGGGCGCGAAGGCCGCCTGATGCACCCCGAGTTCCTGCACCGCGGGAGCACGGAGCGCTCGTCGCCGATCGGGGTCCACGCGGAGGCGTCGGGGTCGTCGGGAGCCGGGATCTCGATCAGGTCGAAGCCGATCGAGGCGGCGGCGCCGATCGCGCGGCGCCCCGACTCCGG
>NZ_PSVU01000068.1:0-15495 GCF_002932515.1 Rathayibacter sp. AY1D5 | reverse complement strand
GCGTCTGTCCGGCCCCGCGCCCCCTGCCCCGCCCCGTCTCTTCCGCCCGTCTCTTCCGCCCGTCCAGTCCCGTCCCGTCCCAGGAGGACCGATGCCGTCCCGTTCCGCCCGCACCACCGGGATCGTCCTCGCCGCCCTCGGACTCGTCGCCGTCGTCCTCGCGATCGTGCTGCTCGTCCGGCCCGCCGGCGGGCAAGCGCCCGGCGCAGCCACGGCGTCCGCGGGCCCGTCCTCGGCGCCGTCCGGGAGCGCTCCGGCGACGTCCGCCGCTCCCGGCTCCGCGGAGGCGACCGACGGCGCCGCCGCCCCCGCATCGACGGCCTCCGCCGCACCGTCAGACACCGAGCCGGGCACCGGATCCGATGCTCCTCGGGCGATCGTCTCCTTCGCCTCCACCCCCGCCTCCGTCGACTGCGAGGGCGACCGCACCGCCTCCGTCCCGCTCGCCCTGTCGTGGGAGACGAGCGGAGGCGCCACCGCCCGCCTGGCCGTCGGCACCACCGACGCGAGCGCGGGCGAGCCCGTCGACCTCGCGGCGTCCGGCTCCGCCGCCGTCACCGCCGACTGCCGCGACTCCGAGACCCTGATCACCCTCGCCGTCCTCGCCCCCGACGGCACCACCGCCCAGCGCACCCTCGTCGTCCCCGCCTCCTGAACCGCTCCGCCCGCGCGGAGGCGGTCACGGAGGCGTCGAGCGGCCCCGGCACGGCAGAATGGGACACGATGACCTCCACACCCCCTCCGCTCGGCCTGCTTCTCGACGTCGACGGGCCCATCGCGAGCCCCGTCACGCGCACGATCTCGATCCCCGAGATCGCCGACGACCTCGTCGCCCTGGCCAACGCCGGCATCCCGATCGTGTTCAACACGGGCCGCTCCGACGCGTTCCTGCGCGAGCGGGTCCTGCCCGCGCTCCTCGAGCGAGGCGTCTCGGGCGAGGCCCGCATCGTCTGCGTCTGCGAGAAGGGCGCCGTCTGGTTCACCGTCGACTACCGCGGCACCTCGGAGCCGATCGTCGACGAGTCGCTCGCGATCCCCGAGCCGGTGGCCCGCGACCTCGAGCGGATGATCCGCTCCGACTACGACGACCTGGTCTTCTTCGACGAGACCAAGCGCGCGATGGTGTCCGCCGAGCAGCTGGTCGACCTGCCGAGCGAGGACTACCTCGAGCGCCAGCTCGTCTTCGATGCCGACGCCCTGCAGATCATGACCGCCGCGGGCCTCGGGGTCGAGCGACGCGGCATCCGGTATCCGAACGAGGAGGGGACGGTCGACTTCCGCATCGACCCGACCGTCATCTCGACCGACATCGAGTCGAACCGGCTCGGCAAGGACCTCGGCGCCCAGCGCGCCGTGGAGCTGCTCGGAGCGACGGGCGCGATCCCGCAGCGCTGGCGCACGGTCGGCGACTCCCGGAGCGACTACGCGATGGCCGACTGGCTGTTCGAGCATGCCTACGACGTCGCCCACGTCGACGTGCGGCCCGCGGAGGGCGTGCCCGAGAAGCCCTACCCGGTCCTCGTCGTCGACGGAGCCGTGAACGACGTGGCCGGCGCCGCCGTGCTCCGCCGCTGGACGGAGCTCGTCGCCGACGAGACGACGCCCGAGGTCGGCGGCGCGATCTCGCTCCATGCCCGGAGCTGATCCGCAACCCTCATCCCTCGTCGCTCAGGCCCGTTAGCGTTCGAGCATGAGAATCGCAGTCACCGGTGGATCCGGCAAGCTCGGCCGCCACGTCGTCACCCGCCTCCGCGCTTCCGGGCACGAGGTCTTCAATCTGGACCGTGCGGGGGACCGCGGCGCGGGCTTCGTCCGCATCGACATCGCCGACTACGGCCAGGTCGTGGACGCGCTGCAGTCGGTGAACGACCAGTACGAGGGCATCGACGCGCTCGTGCACCTCGCCGCGATCCCCGCGCCGGGCCTCGTGCCCGACGTCGCCACGTTCCACAACAACATGATCGCGACGTTCAACGCGTTCCACGGAGCGATCCGTGCCGGCATCCGCAACGTCGTCTACGCCTCCAGCGAGACCGTGCTGGGCCTGCCCTTCGACGTCCCGCCGCCCTACATCCCGGTCGACGAGCAGTACCCGGCGCGCCCGGAGTCGGTCTACTCGCTCACCAAGCACCTCGAGGAGCAGATGGCGATCGAGCTGTGCCGCTGGCACCCGGACCTGAAGATCACGGGCCTGCGCTTCTCGAACGTCATGGACGAGGTCGACTACGCCGAGTTCCCGTCGTTCGACTCCGACGCGCTGCTGCGCAAGTGGAACCTCTGGGGCTACATCGACGGACGCGACGGAGCGCAGGCGGTCGAGAAGGCGCTGCTCGCCGAGACGACCGGGTTCGACCGCTTCATCATCGCCGCGGCCGACACCGTGATGACGCGCCCTAACGCCGAGCTGGTGGCCGAGGTGTTCCCCGGCGTCGAGCTGCGCGGCGACCTCGGGACAACCGGCACCCTGCTCTCGATCGACCACGCCCGCGAGGTCCTCGGCTACGCCCCCGAGCACTCCTGGCGCGACTCGCAGCAGGGCTGACCCGCGGGCCCGGCGCATCGGGATCCGCGCTGTTCGTCGGTGGGGTGGATCCCGATACGCGGGCTGCGCCCGCTCCTCGATCAGCAGGGGTGCGGTCGGCCCGTGACCGTGCCGGTCGAGGAGCGGCAGCGCGGCGTCTCGAGACCCGCCCTGTTCGTGCGCGGCTCGGCTCGCCGCCCCACGCACGAGCGCGCCCGGTCCGCAGGACGACTGCAGGCCGGGCGCGCTCCGTGGATCCGAGGATCAGCTCGGGATGTAGTTGAAGGTGTCGGGGTCGGGGCCGGTGCGGTGGCCGCGGTCGAGCGCCGTGATGTCGGTCATCGCCTCGTCGTCGAGCTCGAAGTCGAAGAGGGCGAAGTTCTCCTCCACGCGCTTGCGGGTGACCGACTTCGGGAAGACGATGTCGCCGCGCTGGATGTGCCAGCGGAGCACGACCTGCGCCGGGCTGCGGTCGACGTTGCGCGCGATGCGGGTGATGGTGTCGTCGTCGAGGACGAGGCCCTGCGCGATCGGCGACCAGGCCTCGGTCGCGATGCCGTGCTCGGTGCCGTAGGCGCGGAGCTCCTGCTGCACGAGGTAGGGGTGCACCTCGATCTGGTTCACGGCCGGGACGATGGTCGCCTCGGCGCGGAGCCGGTTGAGGTGGTTGGTCTGGAAGTTGGAGACGCCGATCGCCTTCGCCTTGCCGCTGCGGTAGATCTCCTCCATCGCCTTCCAGGTCTCCAGGTAGTCGCCCACGTTCGGGAGCGGCCAGTGGATGAGGAAGAGGTCGACGTAGTCGAACTGCAGCTCGCCGAGGGTGACGTCGATCGCGGCGAGAGCGTCCTCGCGGGCGTGGAAGCCGTTGTTGAGCTTGCTGGTCACGAAGACCTCGGAGCGGTCGAGGCCGGAGGCGCGGACGGCCTCGCCGACGCCCGCCTCGTTGCCGTACATCTCGGCGGTGTCGATGTGGCGGTAGCCGACCTCGAGGGCCGCCAGGGTCGCGTCCTTGGTCTCGGCCGGGTCGATCTGGAACACGCCGAAGCCCAGCTGCGGGATCTCCACGCCGTTGTTCAGGGTGATCGTGGGGACCGTTGCGGTGTCGTCGCTCATGAGCGAGTACGTCCTTTCGTCGGGGCGAGGGCGCAGTGGAGCCGCGCCGTCGTGCCTCCAGTCCATCGTCTGCGGCTCTCAGCATCAACCCCTTGCGCGCTCGGCGGACATCCAGCTTCCCCGCGGAGGAGGAGTCGGATCCCCTGAGCAGAGGTGCGCCCGCTCCGGGAACGCCGAAGGCCCCCGGCACGGATGCCGGGGGCCTTCGGGGAGCGCGACTTACGCGCGGGACTTGCGGCCGACGATCGCGCCGTAGATGAGGAGGACGACGATCGCGCCGACGACGGAGACGATGATGCTCACGATGTTGATGCCGTTGACGGCGTCCTGGATGCCGAACAGCGTGCTGAGGAAGCCGCCGAGCAGCGCGCCCACGATGCCGAGGACGATCGTGATGATCCATCCGCCGCCCTGCTTGCCCGGGAGGATGAGCTTGGCGAGCGCCCCGGCGATGAGGCCGAGGATGATCCAGCTGATGATGCCCATGATGTTTCTCCTTCAGTTCGTGCTCGATCGGCCGTTCCGATGCGAGCGGAGACACCGGCGGGCCGGTGTCCGGTGAGTCGTGGAAGCGGGGGTCAGCGGAGGCGGCGCTGCACCTTGTCGCGGGCCTTGCTCGCGATGGCGGTGAGCTGCTTGGCCTCGCGCTTGGAGGTCTTCTTGAGCTTCTTGCGGGTCTTCTTCGTGGCCGGGTCGTTCCACACGCCGAGTGCGAGGTGGCGCAGCTCTTCGTAGCGGCCACGGCCGGCGCGGGAGCCGAACACGTAGGCGGTGAAGGCGACCAGTGCCAGCAGGACGAGGCGGGGATTCATGCGGTGACCCTTCCATCGGAGAGCACCGGGTCGTGCTCGACACCCATTTGACTCTCCTGCGCAATCCGTGACAAACCACGGCCCGACCATTGACAGGGACCCCTCGCATCGTGTTCCGCGTGCGCGTGTACCCGATTCAGCCGCAGGCCGGAGACGTCTCGGACGGGAAGCGAGCGTGGAGGTAGTGGCCGTAGCCGCCCTCGACCCGGTTGTCGCGGCGGCCGGAGGTGACCACCTCGCCGCGGTCCGTCGCTCCGACCCGGGCGCCGCTCGCGCGCAGCCGCTCGACGAGCAGGACGTCCTCGTGCAGCGGCTCCCGGCCGAAGCCGCCCGCCGCGAGGTATGCGCTCGCGCGGACGCCGAGGTTCGCGCCGTGGATGCTGCCGATCGACTCCTCCCGCGCGCGGACGTCTCGCCAGCGCGAGTAGGCACCGGGGGAGAGGTCGGCCGGGTCGGGCCGGACCGTGCCGAGCAGCGCGTCGTGCCGTCGGGAGTGCTCGACGTGGGCGGCCAGCCAGTCGCGGGGGACCACGGTGTCGGCGTCGGTGTTGGCGATCCACACCTGCTCGAGCGGAGCAGCGACGGAGGAGAGGGCGTGCGCGATCCCGGCGGAGCGGGCGGCGCCGACTCCGCAGCGGGCGAGCTCCAGCACCTCGGCGCCGGCGGCACGGGCCCGCTCGACGGTCGCGTCGGAGCAGCCGTCCGCGGCGACCACGAGGCGCATCCCGATTCCGGGCGCCCGATGGGCGAGGTGGGTCGCGCTCGCCCGGACGGAGGCGATCAGGCCGCCGATCCGCTCCTCCTCGTCGAGGGCCGGGACGACGACCAGCACCTGCGCGAGCCGGCTCACACCAGCCCCGTCCGGCGGGCGACCGAGCGGGAGTCGCGGGCGTGGACCTCGAGCAGGACGTCCTCCTCCTCGTGGCGGGCGAGGCGGTGCAGGCCCAGCTCCGCCACAGCGGACTGCACGGCGTCGCCGTCCAGAGCGAGCCCCTCGATCGGATGCCGCCAGTGCACGGTGACGAGCTCCCCCGCGGGGGCGAGGGCGTCGCGGATGGTGCGCAGCACGCCGGGGAGGGCGTCGCCGAGGTAGTAGCCGACCTCCGAGAGCACGACCAGGTCGAACGGACCCTCCGGCACGCCGCGGGTGATGTCGTGGTGCTCGACCCGCACGTGCTCGAGCGGAGCGAGGCGGCGGGCGGCGCGCTCGACGGCGGCGCTCGACACGTCGATCGCCAGCAGGCGGTCGGCCCGGTCGGCCAGCGCCTCGGCCAGCACGCCGATCGAGGCGCCGATCTCCAGCACGGAGCCGTAGCGCTGCTCCGGCAGGCTCGCGAGGGTCAGGGCGCGCTTGCGCTGCTCGTACCAGCGGCTCGTGTACCCCCACGGGTCCTCGTGGCGGGCGTACAGCTCGTCGAAGTAGCTCATGCGATCCTCACCAGCCGGTCGTCCCCGGTGAAGGAGCGCAGGAAGAGCGGATGGAGCACCGGACCGGTCCCGTCGGGCCCGGGGTGGGTCTGGCTGGGATAGCGGGAGCGGGCACGGCGGGTGCGCTCGAGCAGCTCGTCGTCGAGCGGCAGGCGCACGAGGTCGCCCCACGGCACCTCGGGGTCCTCCGGGACCGCCCAGTGCCACAGCCAGATCGGCGCGGCGAGCAGCGGCTGCCCGCGCTCGCGCGCGACCTCCGCGCAGATCTCGCCGACCACGCGGTGGTCCCGGTGCCCGTCCCCGGTCCAGGTGGAGAGGAGCAGGACGGTCCCGGGGGCGCCGGCCGCCCGCTCGCGCACCTCGCGTGCGATGCGCTCGTGGTGCTCCGGGGTCGCCGAGTCCGGCACGTCGAGGAAGGCGAGCCCGATGCCGGGGCCGAGCTCCGCCAGGGCGTCCGAGGCCTCCCGCCGGCGCTCGGCAGCGAGGTCCGCGTCCCGCTCCCCGTGGGCCGCGGCTCCGTCGGTCACGACGACGACGTCGACCGCGATCCCGCGCCGACGCGCGAGCGCGATGGTGCCGCCGCAGCCGAGGGTCTCGTCGTCGGCGTGCGCCACGACCACCAGGACGCGCCGGATCCCGTCGGGCAGGGTCAGCTCCGGGAGGCGGTCGCGGCGGCCGTCCGCGGTCCAGCGCTCGAGAGGAGTGCCCTCGAGGCGCCCGTCGAAGGGCCGGCTCACCAGGAGGCCGCCTCGCCCGAGGCGAGCACGGCGCGGCCGAGAGCGGCGTCGTCGCGCTCGGCGTGGTGCTGGCGGACGTAGAGCGCGAGGTCGGCGACGCGCTTGGCGTGCTCGGCGTCGAGGGCGAGCGGAGCCGGGCCGAGCGCGCGGCCGGCGCGGAGCAGGATCTCCTCGACCGCTCCGGCGACGCTCGCCCGCACGCGCTTGGCGAGCAGTGAGCCGCGGGGGCCGTCGGCCTCGCCCGCGTCGACCGCCGCGGCGGCCTCGTCCAGCGCCCGGCGCGACGCGGAGAGCGCCGTGTCGATCGCTCCGAGGTGGGCCAGGAGGTGCGGGTCTTCGCGTCGGGCTGCCGCTGCCGCGACGGCAGCCGCGACTCCGAGGGCTCCGCCGTGCCAGCAGGCGGCGACGCCGATGCCGCCCCAGGCGAAGCCGGGCCGCGAGAGGTACCAGCCGGCGTCCCCCACGGGGACGGCGCGGGTGCCGGAGAAGCGGACCGGTCCGCTGGGCACCTCCGTCAGGCCCCGCGCGTGCCAGGCGTCCTGCTCCGGCGTCGCCGACCCGTCGCGCAGCGCCACGGCGAAGAGGCGGCGCTCGCCGGAGGCGTCGCCGACGTGGGCGGTGACGAGGGCGGCGTCGAGGCGGTCGGCCAGCGAGCACCAGGGCTTCACTCCGTCGAGCAGCCAGTCGCCGTCGCTCTCGCGCGCGACCAGAGGATCCCCGCCGCCCTCGGCCGCGAAGACCCCCCAGGCGGCGTCGGCGGCGACTCCGAGTCCGGACGGGTCGAGCTCCGCCTCGCCGAGGATCGCGAGAGCGTCGAGGTGCGGCTCCACCGCGCGCGCGACGCCGAGGTCGTGCCGAGCCAGGCGCTCGAGGAGACCGTGCAGCTCGGCGGTGCGACCGGTGCCGGGCCGGGGCGCGTCGGCGCTCAGACCGCGCGCGAAGCCGAGCGCGCCGTCGACGTCGTGGGGGAGGAGAGAGGAGGAGTGCTGGTCCATCGCCTCCGAAACTACGCAGTCGAGCGGGCGGCGTCCGGCGATTGTCCCCGAACGGACGGGGTGCTAAGCGTCAGATGTCAAGGTCGTTGATCCTGTGCAGGAGAGAGGCGAAGAGCTCGACGTCGGCGAGCGCCCAGCTGCGCAGCTCCTCGTGCATCAGCGCCTGGTTCGAGCTGCGGATCTCGCGCAGCCGCGCGGCGGTCGCCGGAGTCACCGAGAGGATCGTGGCGCGGCCGTCCTGCGGGTCGGGGGTGCGCTCGAGGAAGCCGAGGCGGTCGAGCGCCGTGATCTGGCGGCTGAGCGCCGACTTGTCCATCTCGAGGAGCTCGGCCAGCACGCCCGAGTGCACGGGTCCGCGGCGCTCGAGCGCCGAGATCGTCTTGTAGCCCAGTGGCGTCAGCTCCGGGTGGAGACGCTCTGCGTAGGAGCGCATCGCCGCCCGCACACGGTTGAAGAGGGTGCTGAGCTCGCCCTCCACCGAGGCGATCGCGGAGTCGACGTCGCGGGCGGAGTCGGGGGTCGGGCCGGTCATGCCTCCAGCATCCCGCGCGAGGACCCTCCTCCTCGACTTGCGCCCGCGCGCCGCGATGACGTACGCTTCCCGAAGCCAAAGACCGCCGGTTTCCGGTGTGCGCACGAGCAGGGCCCCGGCCCCGCGGATCGCCACCGGACGAAGGATTCGCGAAGCGAATTGCCCGCGCAGGTGCACGAGTTCAGTTCCGCCTCACCGCGATCCCGAAGCTCCGCGCCCCTGTGCCGGAGCTTTTTTCTTTGCCTGCCTTCGGGCTACCGGCACGAGAATTCACAGGAGTAGCCATGGCGAACAAGGAAGCCTCGGTTGCCGAACTCACGGAGAAGTTCCAGAGCTCGACGGCCGTTCTGCTGACCGAGTACCGCGGTCTCACTGTTGCTCAGCTCAAGACGCTGCGCAAGGACATCAGTGAGCACGCAACCTACGCCGTGGTGAAGAACACGCTGACCAAGATCGCGGCGAACAACGCCGGTATCTCGTCCTTCGACGACGAGCTCGCTGGCCCCTCGGCCATCGCGTTCGTGCACGGCGACCCTGTCGCCGTCGCGAAGTCGCTGCGTGCCTTCGCCAAGGCAAACCCTCTCCTCGTGGTCAAGGGCGGTTACTTCGACGGTAACCCGCTGACCGCAGAAGAGGTGGGCAAGCTCGCCGACCTCGAGTCCCGCGAAGTTCTGCTCGGCAAGCTCGCCGGCGCCTTCAAGGCCTCGCTGTTCGGCGCCGCATATCTGTTCAACGCTCCGCTCTCGAAGGCCGTTCGCACGGTCGAGGCGCTGCGCGAGAAGCAGGAGTCCGCGAGCTGACGTCTTCCCCTTCCGGGAAGCAGTGCGCGCGCGGTTCGTAGACAAAGAAAAACAAGGAGAAAAATCATGGCAAAGCTCACGCAGGACGAGCTCATCGAGGCCTTCAAGGAGCTCACGCTCATCGAGCTCTCGGAGTTCGTCAAGAAGTTCGAAGAGGTCTTCGAGGTCACCGCTGCGGCGCCCGTCGCCGCCGCCGGTGTGGCCGGCCCGGCCGCCCCCGCCGAAGAGGTCGAGGAGCAGACCGAGTTCGACGTCGTGCTCGAGGCCGCCGGCGAGAAGAAGATCCAGGTCATCAAGGAGGTGCGCGCCCTCACCAGCCTCGGCCTCGGTGAGGCGAAGGCGCTCGTCGACGGTGCCCCCAAGGCGGTCCTCGAGGCCGTCAACAAGGAGACCGCCGAGAAGGCCAAGGCTCAGCTCGAGGGCGCCGGCGCGACCGTCACCGTCAAGTAATCCCCCTCACCCGTCGCGGGTGCCGGCTCCGGCCGGTCGCTCGTCAGGGTGACGCAGGCACGCCTGCAGACGCAGGGCGTCGTCTCCTCGGAGGCGGCGCCCTTCGTCGTTCCCGGCCGACGGAGGCCCGCGCCCCTAGGATCGGAGCGTGACTGCTCACGATCTGCTCGCCGGGCTCCCCGCCCGCGACGTCCCGCCCAGCGAGGTCTCGCTCAGCGAGCTCCTGAGCGACTTCGTCTCGGTGACGCACCGGATCACCCGCCTCGCCGCCCAGGCGACCGGCAACCAGGAGTCGCAGGCCGTCTGGCGCACGCTCTCGGTGCTCCTCTCGATGGGCCCGATGCGCCTGGGGGAGCTCGCCTCCCAGAGCCGCGTCTCGCAGCCCACGATGACCAAGATCGTGAAGAACCTCGTCGAGACCGGCTGGCTGGACCGCATCGCCGATCCCCTCGACGCGCGCGCTTGGCAGATCCGCCTGGCTCCCGCCGGCGCGGACGCGCTGAACGCCTGGCGGACCGACCTCGGCGACGCGCTGACGCCGATCTTCGCCGATCTCACCCTCGAGGACCGCCGCGTCCTCGAGCGCGCCGTCGAGATCATGCACGAGCGCCTCGTCGTCGGCCCGCGCGACTGACCCCTCCCGCGCGGTTCCGCCGCGCGGCACACTGGTCGCGTGCAGATGCGACTCGAGCTCGTCCCCCTCCCCGTCGGCGACGTCGACCGCGCGGTCGCCTTCTACACGGAGGTGATGGGCTTCCACCTCGACCACGACGTGCGGCCCTCCGCCGCGATGCGCGTGGTCCAGCTCACCCCGCCCGGCTCGGCCTGCTCGATCGTGGTCGGCAGCGGGATGGGCCCCGGTCCGGAGGAGGGCGTCGTCCGCTCCCTCCACCTCGTCGTCGACGACATCGCCGCCGCTCGCGCGGAGCTCGTCGGCCGCTCGCTCGAGATCAGCGAGGTCCAGGACCTGGGCGGCGTGCAGTACGCGTACTTCGCCGATCCGGACGGCAACACCTGGGCGCTCCAGGAGATCGGGAGCAGGACGCCCCCGGAGTGAGTCAGTCCTCGGGCCAGCGGACCCGGGCGTCGACGTCGGGGTGCTTGCGCAGCCAGGCCGCGACGAAGGGGCAGCGCGGGACGACCGTGCCGCCCGCCTCCGTGATCGCGGTGACCGCGGCCCGCGAGAGGATGCTCCCGAGGCCGTGGCCCTCCCACGCGTCGTCGACGACGGTATGGGTGAGCGTCACCTCGTCGCCCTGACGGGTGTACGCGGCGAAGCCGGCCGGGGTGCCGCCGACCTCGATCACGAAGCGGGACCGCTCGGGGACGTCGCGGACGGTGGGGGTGTCGGAGTCGCTCATGCTCCGATTCTCGCCCCCCGCGGCGCCGAGGTGCTGGTGCGGATCACCAGCGAGGCGGGGATCAGCGTGTGGCGGGCCGGGGGAGGGGGCTCGCCGCGACCGAGGGCGGCCAGCGCGTCCAGCACCAGCGCGACTGCGAGCTCGCCCTGCTGGCGCGGGTCCTGGCGGATCGAGCTGAGACCGAAGAGCTCGGCGAGGGGGTGGTCGTCGATCCCGATGACGGAGACGTCCTCGGGCACCGAGAGGCCGAGCTCGCGCGCCGCGAGGATGATCCCGATCGCGATCTCATCGGAGGCGGCGAAGATCGCCGTCGGCCGGGTTCGCGGGTCGCCGAGGACCTGCCGTCCGGCGCTGTGCCCGCCGGGGATGTCGAAGGTGGTGGGCACGATGTCCTGCGCGCCCGGCTCGAGGCCGGCGGCCGCGAGCGCCTGGCGGAAGCCGTCGCGGCGCTGCGTGTGGACGTGGAAGTCCATCTCCTCCTCCGCGAGCCCGCCGATGTGGACGACCCGCTCGTGGCCGAGGGAGAGCAGGTGCTCCGTGGCGAGGCGGGAGGCGGCGACGTCGTCGATGCTGAAGGTGGGGATGCCGGGGAGCTCGCCGCCGATGCCGACGATGGGCTTGCCCAGGGCGAGGAGCGCCTCCGTCTCGTGCGGCGAGATCTCGAGCGTGACGGCGACGATCGCGTCGACGCGCTTGCGGACGAGATAGTACTCGAACACGCTCCGGCGGGCGTCGAGGTGCTTGTCGATGTTGTAGAGGAGCAGATCGTAGCCGGCGGCGAGCAGGGCGCGCTCGATGCCCTCGATGATCCCGGCGAAGAACCACTGGTTGATGATCGGGATGATCACGGCGATGTTGTTGCTGCGGCCGGTGACGAGGCTGGAGGCGTTGGCGGAGACGACGTAGCCCAGGCTCGTCGCGGCGCGCTCGACGCGCTGCTTCGTCCCCGCGGAGACGTAGCCCCGGCCGCTGAGCGCGCGCGAGACCGTCGCCTTCGACACTCCTGCGAGCTCGGCCACCTCTTCGATGCCTGGCACGGCGTTCCTCCCGACCGTCCGGCCTCGATGCTGGAAACGGTTCCAGGAAGTTATACCCCGCCCGGCGGCCGGGCGTCGCGCCGAGATCGATCTCCGCTCGGCCCCGGCCCCGCGATCGCTGTTCTGACGCCGAATCGTTATCTCAGAGAGCGCTCTATCATCGGCGTTGTGCTTTCATCGTTCTTGTGGAAAGGTTTCCCTCCGTGGGAGCCCACCCACACGAATCCGGTGATCCGCTCGGAGTTCCTCCTGGCATCGCCATCACCAGCATCCGAGTCGTCGCGGCACACGCTTCGAGCCGCCACAGCCTCCCGATCCCGATCGGCGAGGAGCGGCCTGCTCGGCTGGTTCCACCACTCAATGAGGAGGAAGAATGCGGTCATCCCTGCACCGCCGTATCACCGTCCCAGTCGCCGTTCTGGCAGCGGCCGGCATCGCACTCGCGGGCTGCTCCAGCAGCAGTGACCCCAACGACCCGAACGCCGGCGGCGGCAGCTCGGCCGGCACGGTCGGCACCGCCGACGGCGTCGTCAACGTCTACGGCACCATCAACGGCGACGAGGCCACCCTTCTCGAGCAGTCCTGGGCGGACTGGGAGAAGGAGAGCGGCATCGAGATCAAGTACACGGGCGACAAGGAGTTCGAGAAGCAGATCGGCATCAAGGTCCAGGGTGGCGACACCCCCGACCTCGCGATCTTCCCGCAGCCGGGTCTGCTCGCCGACACCGTCGCCTCCGGCAAGGTGCAGGAGCTCCCCGAGGGCGCCCTCGCCAACGTCAAGCAGAACTGGTCCGAGGACTGGCAGAAGTACGGCCAGGTCGACGGCACCCAGTACGGCGCGCCGCTGATGGCGTCCGTCAAGGGCTACATCTGGTACTCCCCGGCCAAGTTCAAGGAGTGGGGCGTCTCCGTTCCCACGACGTGGGACGAGATGGAGGCGCTCGGCAAGACGATCGCCGAGAAGACCGGCGGACCGTCCTGGTGCGCGGGCTTCAACTCCGGTGAGGCCTCCGGCTGGCCCGGAACCGACTGGATCGAGGACGCCGTCCTCCGCGAGGCCGGCCCCGACGTCTACGACTCCTGGGTCGCGGGCGACACCCCCTTCACCGACCCGGCCATCAAGTCCGCGTTCGACTCCGTCGGATCGATCCTCCTCGACCCGACCCTCGTCAACGCCGGCTACGGCGACGTGAAGTCGATCAACTCCACCGCCTTCGGCGACGTCGCCCAGAACATGGCGAACGGCACCTGCGCGCTGACCCACCAGGCCTCGTTCTTCGAGGGCTTCCTGACCTCGGCCGGCGCCAACGTGGCCGAGGACGGCGACGTGTGGGCCTTCCTCACCCCGCCGGTCAAGGCCGACGACGCCCAGGCCGTCACCGGTGGTGGCGAGATGGTCGCCGCGTTCTCGAACGACGAGGACACCGCGAAGGTCCAGGAGTACCTGGCCAGCGCCGACTGGGCCAACAGCCGCGTCTCCCTCGGCGGCGTCATCTCCGCGAACACCGGTCTCGACCCGGCCAACGCGGGCAGCGACGTCCTGAAGGACTCCATCGCGATCCTCCAGAACCCGGACACCACGTTCCGCTTCGACGCGTCCGACCTCATGCCGAAGGCAGTGGGCTCGGACAGCTTCTTCAAGGGCATGGTCGACTGGATCGACGGCACGAGCACCGACCAGGCGCTCGAGGAGATCCAGGCCGGCTACACCTCCTAGCAGCGGAGCAGAGCCGCCGCTCCCGAGTGGCGGCTCAGCTGTGACGGCCCGGCCCCCGAATCCACGGATCCCGGGGCCGGGCCCCTCCTGAGTCCAGAGTCGCACTCGAAAGGGCGTCCATGTCCCCCATCACCATCTCGGGGTTCTTCCAATGGCTGGCGGGAATCCCGCCGCTCGCGCAGATCCCGCTCATCCTCCTGGCCTTCGCGGCCGTGGTGGCGCTCATCCTCTTCTTCGTCGAGATCGCGCCCCGCCGCGGCACCGGCTACACGGTCCTCCGGCTCGCGGTGACGGTCGTCCTGCCGGTCGTCCTCCTGCTGGTCTTCGGCCTCTACAACTCCGTCCTCTGGGTCGCGGTGGTGGCCGCCGTCATCGGCGGCGCGCTGTTCCTGCTCGACTTCCGGTCCCGCAAAGGCGCGGGCTACGGACTCCAGCTCATCGCGTTCATGGCACCGGCCGCCTTCTTCATCCTCATCGGCCTGATCTACCCGACGATCACGACGGCCATCAACGCGTTCATGAAGAACGACGGCTCCGGATTCGCCGGCATCGACAACTTCGTCTGGGTCTTCACCAGCCCCGACGGCATCACCGCCTTCCTCAACACGGTGGTCTGGGTGCTCCTGGCCCCGATCACGGCGACCGCGATCGGTCTCGCCTACGCGGTCTTCATCGACAAGAGCCGCGGCGAGAAGTTCTTCAAGCTGCTGGTCTTCATGCCGATGGCGATCTCGTTCGTCGGCGCGTCGATCATCTTCAAGTTCTTCTACGACGTGCGCCAGGGCGAGCAGATCGGCCTCCTCAACGGCATCCTCACCGCCTTCGGCGCCCCGCCGGTCGACTGGCTGGGACTCGAGCCGTGGAACACGCTGTTCCTCGTCGTCGTCCTCATCTGGACCCAGGCCGGATTCGCCATGACGGTGCTCTCCGCCGCCATCAAGGGCGTCCCCTCCGAGCAGCTCGAAGCGGCCTCGCTCGACGGAACCAGCGCGTGGCAGTCCTTCTGGAACGTCACCGTCCCCGGCATCCGCTCCTCGATCGTGGTCGTCCTCACGACGATCTCGATCGCGTCGCTGAAGGTCTTCGACATCGTCTCGGCGATGACCGGTGGCCGCTCCGACACCACGGTCCTCGCGTTCGAGATGGTCCGCCAGTTCCAGCTCGGCGCCCGCAGCGGCTACAGCGCGGCCCTCGCGGTCATCCTGTTCCTGCTCGTGCTCCCGATCGTCGTCTACAACGCCCGCCAGCTCGCCAAGCAGAGGGAGATCCGATGAGCGTCACGCCCACTCCGATCCAGGTTCCGGTCGACCGCAGCACCGAGCGCGCGCTCGCCCGCGGCGAGTCGAGGATCGAGGCGGCCAGCGGCAAGGTCAAGAAGGCGACGACATCGCGCGGCGCCACTCTCGCCGCGCTGATCATCGCCGTCATCTGGACCGTCCCCACCCTCGGCCTGTTCATCTCGTCGTTCCGCCCCGCGAACGACATCAAGACGACCGGCTGGTGGACGATCTTCGCCAACCCCGGCTTCACCCTCGACAACTACGCGAACGCGCTCAACTCCGGCGACAGCCTGACCCTGGGCAAGGCGTTCGTGAACTCGCTGGTCATCACGCTGCCGGCGGCGCTGATCCCGATCACGATCGCCAGCCTCGCCGCCTACGCGTTCGCCTGGATCGACTTCAAGGGCCGCAACACGCTCTTCGTCCTCGTGTTCTCGCTCCAGATCGTCCCCATCCAGATGGCGCTCGTGCCGTTGCTGCAGCTGTTCTCGGACGGCCTGCGCATCGGAGGGCTCTACATCCTCCCCGGCCTCGGGGTGAACGGGTTGGACGGCTCCTACGCGAAGGTGTGGATCGCGCACACGATCTTCGCGCTCCCGCTCGCGATCTTCATGCTCCACAACTTCATCTCCGAGATCCCCGGCGAGGTCATCGAAGCGGCACGAGTGGACGGCGCCGGACACGGCCAGATCTTCTTCCGCATCGTGCTCCC
>NZ_PSVU01000067.1:0-16199 GCF_002932515.1 Rathayibacter sp. AY1D5 | reverse complement strand
GGCGGGGTGCGCCGGGTGCAGAGGGGCGGCTCGGCGGGGTGCGCCGGGTACGGCGGGCGTCGGATCCGCCCGGTGCCGATCATCCGCGGCACCCGAGCGGATCGACGGGCCGCCGCGCCGGTACGGAGGAGCTCCCCATCGATCCGCAGCACGGCTCCCGACCCTGGCAACCGCCGCAGAGTGCGGTCCGCGGCCGCGCGGGCTCGGGTAGACCGGAGGGACGCCAGTGGACAGGGAGAACCACCATGGACACCACGAGAACGACCGCTCCGCGCCGGGCGACGGGGCTCCCGGCGGGACGGCGCGCGACCGCGCTGGGCGCCTCGGCACTGCTCGCGGCGCTCGCTCTGAGCGGCTGCACGAGCGGCGCCGACCAGGCGGAGGAGGCGACACCCGCCGCCCCGGGCGCCGCTGCTCCGACGACCGCCGCTCCGACCGCGACGCCCACCGACGCTCCGCTCGGGCCCGTGACGCTGCCCGAGGGAGCGACCGCCGCCGTTCGGTGGACCGATCAGGTCGGCCCCGTCGATCCCCAGACCGTGTACCTCAGCGGCGATCCGCTGCACATCACCGTCTCGGTCGCCTGCGACACCGCGGACGCCGAGGTGACGATCGAGGTCGTCGGCCTGATGACGAGCGGATCGTCGTGCGTCTACAGCCCGAGCACGACCCGCACCGGCACCGGAGGCGGCAACACGGGCACCATGCAGATCGCCGTCGAGCAGGACGCCGAGATCAGGGTGACGACGGTGCCGGACGACGCGCACTGGTCGGCCGCCGTCTCGACCGGGGCGCGAACGGTCCCCGGGCCCTGACGCCGGTCCGCGCCCTCCGAGAACGCAGAAGTCGCGGTGGTCGAGAGCGCCCACCGCGACGTCCGGGTTCTCGAGTCGCCCGGGGCGTCAGCCGATCGGGACGCCGAGCTCGGCCATGAACGGCACGGCGTCGACCGCCTCGCCGTCGACCCTTGTCTCGAAGTGCAGGTGGCAGCCGGTGGAGGCGCCGGTCGAGCCGCGCAGCGCGATGACCTGGCCGACGGTGACGGTCTCGCCGACCGACACCATCAGCTCGCTGTTGTGGGCGTAGCCGGTCTCGATGCCGCCGCCGTTGTCGAGCAGGATCCAGTTGCCGTAGCTGCCCTGGTACGACGCCTCCTCGACGGTGCCGCTGGAGGCCGCGAGGACGGGCGTGCCGCAGGCGCCGGCGAGATCGGTGCCCTTGTGGAACAGGTTCACGCCGGCGACCGGCGCGTCGGGGCGGGGGCCGTAGCTGCTGCTGATGTGACCGGAGATCGGGACGACCCACGCTCCGGACGCTCCGGCGGCGGCCGCGGTCGACTCGCCGGAGGTGGCGGTGATCGCGTCGAGGGACGCGGTGGGCACGAGGACCTCGGGCTTGGCCTCGGCGGCGAAGGCGTCGCGGGTGACGCTCTGCTGCACGACTCCGGCCGCCACGAAGCTCTGCGGGCGGGCCGCGGCGACGGCGGTGGCCGTGTCGCGGGTCAGCTCGGAGTCGGCGGTGCCGCCCACGGCGAACGCGGGCATCGTCGACGTGATCGCGATGCCGGCCACGAGGGTCATCGCGGCGACGGCGGAGACGCGGGGTCGCGACGGGCCGCGGGAGGGGCGGCGGCCGCGGGACTCCTGCTCACGGAGCGAGCGACGGGTCGGGAGGGCGGACGGACTGCCGGTCTCGGCTCCTGCGGGGGTGGGAGTCGAGGCGCGTGACGAACGGTGCATGCAGAGGGGGTTCCAGGTCTGCCGACGCTCGAGGGGGGAGGCGAGCGCCGGGTGGGGCAGTGGGGCTGATCGCACGGCTGAGCCGATGCGACCCTCCAAACTACCCGCGTTCCGCCGGATCCGACCTGAGAGAAACCTCCGGAGTCAAGCGGTTGAGCGCATCGATCGGCTCTCGATCCGGAGTGGCGGGGGTGCGCCGGGTCGCCGGTGGGCGTGCTCAGCGGTCGGCGGTGAAGACGAGCAGGGCGATCACACCGGCGACCGTCGCCGCGACTCCGGAGCCCAGGCGCCACCACATCCACTTGTCGCGCCTGGGCCCGCGCACGGGACGCCGGAGGCCGGCGCGGCCCTGGTAGCCGCCGGGATCGTGCTGGAAGACCATGCCCCCAGCCTGCCGAACCCGCGCCCGTCGCGGGGTCGACTCGCCCGCGACTCCCAGCCGCGAACGGCATCGCAGGGCTGAAGCGAGAGTCGGAGAGGAAGGAGGAGAGGCGGCGACCAGGGGGAGGAGGAGCAAGGACGGCACGGGCGCAGTACGGCCGCCGCCCGCGCGCCTAGCGCGGCCCGGGCGCGCTCGCCAGCGGGTTCGCGGGGCGGGTGCCGCTCGGTAGCGTGGGGGAGTCGGCCGGAGCGGTCGACGGGCGGAGGAGCGGACATGGCCGGGACCGGCAAGGACAAGGACGCACGCGACAAGGCGGCGCAGAAGCGCGCGAAGAAGGCGCTGAAGAAGGCCGAGAAGTCGGTGCGCGCGGCGCACGAGGCGGTCCGCGACTCCAGCAAGAAGCTGCGCAAGAAGGCCCGCAAGCTGGCCGAGCAGACCGAGAAGCTCAAGCGCACCCAGGAGAAGGCGGCGAAGAAGGCGGCCGCGGCCGAGAACCGCCCGACCACGCCGAAGCACGCCGCCGAGCCGGCGGTCGGCGCCCTCGACCTCACCCCGCCGCTGCCCGGCTCGCAGGAGCCCGCCGAGGATCAGGAGTCGACCGAGGACGCCGGCGCCGCGGCCGAGCCCGCCGCCCAGCAGGAGCCGGCCCCCGACTCCGACCCCGCGCACACCCCGGACCTCACCCCGCCGCTGCCGCGCTCGGGCTCCTGACCGCGCCCGTCTGAGCGCCGCACGCCGGTGCGGGCTCGGGTGGATCGCACCCTCAGAAGCGCCGCCCGCCTGAGAATCCGCACAGACTACTCGGGCGGGCGTGCCCCGCGAGGTGAACAGCAGGTGAAGCCTCGCGACCACGCCGGAACGCCTCCCGCCGCGGGAGCATCATGTCTGCGTGGATCCCTTCATCCTGCTCGCGCTCGTCGTCGTCACGGCCCTCGCCTTCGACTTCACCAACGGCTTCCATGACACGGCGAACGCGATGGCCACGTCCATCGCGACCGGTGCCCTGAAGCCCCGCACCGCCGTCGCCCTCTCGGCGTCGCTGAACCTCGTCGGTGCGTTCCTCAGCATCGAGGTGGCGCTGACCGTCACCAACGCGGTCGTGAAGATCCAGGACTCCTCGGGCGCACCCGATCCGGCGCTGCTCGAGGACGGCGGATCCGCTCTGCTGCTGATCGTGCTGGCCGGCCTCATCGGCGGCATCGTCTGGAACCTGCTGACCTGGCTGCTCGGCCTGCCCTCGAGCTCGTCGCACGCCCTCTTCGGCGGCCTGATCGGCTCCGCTCTCGCGGGCCTCGGCCTCAACGGCGTGAACTGGGCCGGCGACGGCACGAAGCTCGACGGCGTCGTCGGCAAGGTGATCCTCCCGGCGCTGATGTCGCCCGTGCTCGCCGGCGCGGTCGCGGCGATCGGCACCTGGCTCGTCTTCCGCGTGATCGGCAACCTCGCCGAGAAGAGCCTCCACCGCGGCTTCCGCTTCGGCCAGATCGGCAGCGCCTCCCTCGTCTCGCTCGCGCACGGCACCAACGACGCGCAGAAGACCATGGGAGTGATCACGCTCGCGCTGATCGCGGCCGGCGGCTGGAGCGACACCGAGTCGGTCCCCTTCTGGGTCAAGCTCAGCTGCGCGCTGGCCATCTCGCTCGGCACCTACATCGGCGGCTGGCGGATCATCCGCACCGTCGGCAAGGGCCTCGTCGAGATCGACACCCCGCAGGGCATGGCCGCCGAGAGCGCCTCCGCCGCGGTCATCCTCGCCTCCAGCCACCTCGGCTTCGCCCTCTCGACCACCCACGTCGCGACCGGCTCGATCCTCGGCTCCGGAGTCGGCCGCCCCGGAGCGCAGGTGCGCTGGCGCGTGGCGCTGCGCATGGTGATCGCCTGGGTCATCACGCTCCCGGCCGCCGCCCTCGTCGGCGCCGTGATGTGGTGGATCGGCCACCTCGTCGGAGGCGCGGCAGGCGGCCTCCTGATGGCCGCGATCCTCGTCGCCGTCGCCTCCCTCATCTACATCCGCTCGCGCCGCGACAGCATCGGTGCGCACAACGTCAACGACGAGTGGCAGGACGCGGCGGCACGCCCCGCGCCCGAGACCGCCGGCGTCTGAGCGAAAGGATCCGCACCGTGCTCTCCCTCTTCCTCTCCGCCGCCGGCCAGGTGGCCCTCGTCGCCGTGCTCCTCGGAGCGGGCCTGCCCGTGCTCTTCGCCGTCGGCGTCCGCTCCTTCGCCGTCGCCGCCGGTGCTCCCGCCTCGGGCGGGTCCGACGCCCCCGCGGTCCGGAGCGGTCTGCCCGCCCCGGTGCTGCGCGGGATCGGCGTGCTCTGCTTCGCCCTCGTCGTCGGCTCCGTCGTGATCGGCCTGAGCGTCATCATCGCGACGGGCCTCGGCCAGTCGGTGAGCTTCGAGCACGTGATCCCGACCTTCGTGCCCAAGGGCTGAGCATGGCCTCGACCGATCCGATCGCGGCGCGGGAGGGGATCGTCGCCCGCGTGGTCGGCTGGCTGCGCGCGGGCTACCCGTCCGGCGTGCCGGAGCAGGACTACCTGCCGCTGCTGGGCCTGCTGCGCCGCAGCCTCACGACGGACGAGGTCGAGCAGGTCGTCGCGCGGCTCCTGTCGGAGTCGGAGCGGGCCGAGACGGTCGTCTCACGGGCCGTCGTGCGCGAGCGGATCGAGCAGCTGCTGCTCGGACCGGCGCTGCCCGAGGACGTCGCCCGCGTCTCCTCGCGGCTCGCGAGCGCGGGCTGGCCGCTGGCGGGCCCGGAGTCGCTGGCCGAGCCGGACACCCGCGAGGGCCTGGTCGCGCGCATCGTCCGCTGGCTGCGCGCCGGCTATCCGGCCGGGCTGCCCGAGCAGGACTTCGTGCCGCTGCTGGCGCTCCTCCGCCGCCGTCTGAGCGACGAGGAGGTGGCCGAGGTGGCCGCCGGTCTCGCCGCCGACGCGCCCGCCTCCCGCGCGGACGTCGGCACCGCGATCGCCGGAGTGACCTCGGAGCTGCCCTCGGAGGAGGACATCGAGCGCGTGCGTCGGTCGCTGGCCGCGCTGGGCTGGCCGGAGGAGTTCGCGAGCTGACGCGCCGCGGCCCGGATCTCGAGCCGCAGGAGTCCGCGAGCGGATCCGCCGCTGTCGCCGGGGAGCCGGCCGGAGAGCCCGCTGGCCGACCTCGCCGCGATCCCGGGCGGTCCAGCCGTCGAAGGGTGACCCCGCCGGGACCAGGACGCGGACGCTGCAGCGGTCGGGGCCCGCCGTGAGCGGGCGGGACGAGCGCTGGAGCGTGTCCTCGGGCGGGCGACAGGCGGCCGCCCGGTCGGCAGGGGAGTCGCGGGGTCACGACGCGCGCCGTCCGCCGTCCTAGGTTCGGCCCGGGTCCGGATCGGCTGCGCAGCCGGCTGCCGGACCGCAGCCCGACCGGAAGGACAGCCCCATGACCGCACCCACCATCGTCCTCGTCCACGGAGCGTTCGCCGACGCCGCGAGCTTCGCCCCGGTCACGCGGATCCTGCTCGACGCCGGCCACGCCGTGCGCGTCCCGGCCGTGCCGAACCGCAGCCTGCTGGGCGACGCGGAGTACGTACGCTCCTTCGTGGAGCAGCTCGACGGGCCGGTCCTGCTGGCGGGCCACTCCTACGGCGGCGCCGTGATCACGGTGGCGGGGGTCGCCGAGAACGTGGTCGGCCTCGTCTACCTCGCGGCCTACGCGCTCGAGGAGGGGGAGAGCCTCGGGCAGCTGCAGGGCGCCTTCCCCGACTCCGACCTCCCGGCGAACCTCGTCTACACCCCGTTCCCGATCGACGGAGCGGAGCCGGGCACGGACGTGTCGGTCGCGGTGTCGGCGTTCCCGGAGGTGTTCGCGGCCGGGATCGATCCGGCCGAGGCGGCCGTGCTCGCGGTCGGCCAGCGCCCGCTCGCCGCTCTGGCGTTCGGCGAGGCCGCTCCGGTCGCCGCCTGGCGGACCCGGCCGAGCTGGGGCGTCGTCGCGGCGGCGGACCGGACGATCAACCCGGACGTCGAGCGGTTCGGCTACCGGCGGGCGGGCGTGCGCTCGGTCGTCGAGCTCGACGCGCCGCACCTGGTGATGCGCTCGCACCCGGAGGAGGTCGCGCGGGTCATCGCCGACGCCGCGGCGGAGCTGAGCTGACCGCGGAGTCGCCTGACCGCGGAGGGGTGCGCCGAGTGCCGGTGCGCTCCTCCGCACCCCGCCGCGCACCGCCCCCACCCTGAAGCACGCCCCGCCGATCTAGGTACTCCCTCCGCGGATCTAGGTCGGCGTCGCGTGGAGTCGGGCCCGCCTCCTCCCTAGCCTCGAAGGGAGAGAAGGGCGGGATCGTGGACACGGACACCGCGCGGCTCGGCGCCTACCTCCGGGGGCACCGCGACCGGCTGCGCCCCGACGAGGTCGGCCTGGGCGCCGACGGCAGGCGCCGCGTCAGCGGGCTGCGCCGCCAGGAGGTCGCCGTGCTCGCGGGGATCAGCCCGGACTACTACCTGCGGCTCGAGCAGGGCAAGGACCGCCGCCCCTCGGCGCAGGTCCTGGACGCTCTGGCCCGCGCGTTCCGTCTCGACGCGGACGGGCGGGACTACCTCTTCCGGCTCGGCGGGCACGCCGCGCCGCGCCGCTCACCGGGCTGGGCGCAGGCCGGGCCGACCCCGGCGCAGGTCGGCAGCCTGACGAGCATGGTCTCGTCCTGGACCACGACGCCCGCCTACGTGGTCGACCGCTACCTGGACCTCGTCGCCGTGAACGAGCTCGGCCGCCTGTTCCTCCCCCTGGCCTGCGAGCAGGGGACCAACATGATCGAGGCCGTCGTCGACGCCGCGGCGCTCGAGACCGACGCCGAGCGGCACGAGGACTGGGACCGCACGATCGCCGTGATGACGGCCGCCCTCCGCTTCCACTCCGACCCGGCGGACCCGCGTCTGCGGGTCCTGGTCGCCTCGCTCGGAGGCCGCTCGCGGGTCTTCCGCCGCGTCTGGGCGAGCCAGGAGGCGTATCCGCTCCGCGAGGGCTCGTCGCCGGTGCGCGTCGACCCCTTCGGCTTCATCGCCTTCCGCTGGCAGACCCTGGAGGTGCACGGAGGCGACCACTTCCTGACCTCCTTCTTCGGCGCCCCCGGCAGCGCCGCGGCCGCCGCGATCGATTTCATCCGGGCCCGCCACCGGGTCGAGGAGTGTCTGCGCGAGGGTGCGATACTCGACGCGTGAAGCGGGACGCGCTCGTCGTCGGTCGGGGATCGGAGCTCGCGCGGCTCCGTCTGATGGTCGACGGCATCGCCGCCCAGGGGTCGGCGCTCGTCATCGACGGGGACGCCGGGGTCGGCAAGACCACCCTGGTCGAGGAGGTCGTCGCCTACGCCCGCGCACGCGATGTGCGGGTGCTGCGGACCGCGGGCTCCGCAGCGGAGTCGGGCGACCAGTACGCGGCGCTGCAGCTCCTCCTGCACCCGCTCCGCCCGGGCCTCGACGGCCTGCCCCTGCCGCAGCAGGACGCGCTCCGCGTGGCCTTCCACCTGGCGGACGGAGTGCAGCCGACGCCGCTCCTGGCCGGCCTCTCGGCCCTGACCCTCCTGAGCGACGCCGCCGCCGATCGGCCCCTGCTGGTCGTCGTGGAGGACCTGCACCGGATCGACCCGGAGTCGGCGTGGGCGCTGCGGATGCTCGCCCGGCGCATCGGCGAGGACCGCGTCGTCGTCGTGATGACCACGAGGGACCGGCCCGAGGAGGACTCCGGCCTCGAGCACCTCCACCTCGGGCCGCTGTCGGCCGCCGACTCGGCCGCTCTCCTGGACACGCTCCCGCATCCTCCTCGCGGCGCCGCCCGGCGCGCTCTGCTCGACCTCGCCCGCGGGAATCCCCTCGCCCTGGTGGAGCTGACCGGGCGCGACCCGTCCGCCGACGAGGCGGAGGACCGCGCGGTGACCGGACGCCTCGAGTCGGCCTTCGCCGAGCGCTTCGCGGAGCTCGACCAGCCCTCGCGGCTCGCCGTGCTGGCCGTGGCGCTGGGCGACGTCGCGACGGCGGAGGAGGCGAGCCGGCTGGCGAACCTGGCGATCGGCCGCCACCCCGACCCCTCCTGGATCGACCGGGCCGTCGCCGCGTCGCTGCTCAGCTGGACGCCGGGGAGCGGACTCCGCTTCCGGCACCCTCTCGTGCAGTCCGCGGTGACGAGCGTGAGCCGCCCCTCCGAGCGCGCGGCCGTGCTCCGCACGCTCGTCCAGGAGCACCGCGACGACCCGAGCCGGACGCTCTGGTGGCGGTCCGAGCTCGCGACCGGCTCTGACGGGCCGGTCGGCGAGGAGCTCGCCGGTCTCGCGGCGTCAGGCCTCGCGACGGGCGACGTCGTCCTGGCGGCTCAGGCGATGGAGCGGGCGGCGGAGCTGACCCCCGCGGGGCCGCTGCGCGTCTCGCGCCTGATCGACGCGGCCGAGTACTCCGGGCTCGCCGGCCGGACCGCGGAGGCGGCGCTGCTCGTGCACCGCGCGGCGGGCGAGACCGTCGATCCGGTGCTCACCGCCCGCGCCGCCTGGACGCGCGAGACGCTGCCGACCGGGCGCACGGCCCTCTCGCGGGGAGACCTCTCGCCCGCGCTCGCCGCAGTGACGGCGCTGCAGAGCCACGGAGCCGTCGACGCCGCGACCGCCGCGCTCCTGCACCTCGCCGCCATCGCCTGGGACCACAACCGCGAGGCGTCGCCGGGGGAGCCGATGATCCAGGCGGTGCGCGCGCTCGCCCTCGACGACTCCGACCCGCGCGCCGTCCTGCTCGCGGCGGTCACCGAGCCGATCGCCCGCGGCGACGAGGTCGTCCGCCGGGCGCTCGCGGCGGCCGGCGGGGCGAGCGGTCCGGAGGAGGCGTGGTGGCTCGGCTACGCGCTGAACACGGCGGGCGAGGTCGAGGTCGCCCGGGAGCTCCTGGAGGAGGCGATCACCGGGCTGCGCGCGCGCGGCGACATCCGGATCCTCCCGCAGGCGCTCCTCGCCGCCTCGATGACCACGTCGCTCGCCGGCCGCTTCTCGCGGGCCCGCTCCTTCGCCGAGGAGGCGCTCGTCCTCGGGAGCGACCTGGGGGACGTGGGCTTCGAGACCGCGTCCCGGGCCTGCCTGGCCTGGTTCGACGCGATGGAGGGCGTCGCGCCCGATCCCGAGGCGATCAGCGCGGGGAGCGCGATCGGCGCGGCCGTCCTCTGCTCGAGCGTGATGCGGGCGACTCTCCGTGGATCGCGAGCGGCGGTGGCGGTCCTCGAGTCTCGACCGGGCGACGCCGTGCCGGAGCTCCTGCCCCTCCTCGACACGGACGACGACTCCCTGAACCCCGGCTTCGCCATCCTCACCACGCCCGATCTCGTCGACGCGGCTCTCGCGACCGGAGATGACGGAGTCGTGCGCCTGCACGCCGCGAGGCTGGAATCGCTCTTCGAGCGCTGGCACCAGCCGATGATCGAGGCGGCCCTCCGGTACGCGCAGATCGCCGTGGCGCTCGCCGACGGAGCGCCGGACGCCGCGGCCGGGCTGCTCCGCCGGACTCCGCCGCCGCTCCCGTACGTGCGGGCGCGGGCGCTGCTGCTCGTGGGCGACGGGCTGCGCCGGGCCGGTCGGGCGGCGGAGGCGCGGCCCCTCCTCCGCGAGTCGGTGGCGATGCTCGAGGAGCTGCCGATCCACGCCTGGGCCGATCGGGCCCGTGACGCGCTCCGGGCCGCCGGAGGGAGGATCGCCGACGCGCCGTCGCCGGCCGCTGCCACGCTGACCCCGCAGGAGCTGCGCATCTGCGCTCTCGCGAGCACGGGGCTGTCGAACCGCGCGATCGCGCAGAACCTGTTCCTCTCGCCGCGCACGGTCGGCGCGCACCTGTACGCGGCGTACCGCAAGCTCGGGATCGGCGGGCGGGGCGAGCTCGCCGCGGTGCTCGGGAGGGACGCGGGCGCCGACGCCTGAGGCCGGACTCCGCTCGCAGGGGCACCCGGCCCCCGTTCGAGCGCAGACGCGCAGGCGCGCCCCGGAACGGCCGGGACGCGCCTGCGAGCGTGCCGCGCTACTCCTGGATGAAGGCCAGCAGGTCGGGGTTGATGACGTCGGCGTGGACGGTCAGCATGCCGTGCGGGTAGCCCTCGTAGATCTTGAGCGTCGAGTTCTGCAGCAGCTCGTGCTGCTTCAGCGCGGCGTCCTTGTAGGGGACGACCTGGTCGTCGTCGCCCTGGGTGACGAGGACGGGGACGGTGATCGCCTTCAGGTCCTCGGTCTGGTCCGTCTCCGAGAAGGCCTTGATGCCCTCGTAGTGCGCGAGCGCGGATCCGGTCATGCCCTGGCGCCACCAGTTGTCGACCACGGGCTGCGAGAGCTCGACGCCCTCGCGGTTGAAGCCGTAGAAGGGCCCGGAGGCCACGGCCTGGTAGAACTCGGCGCGGTTCGCCGCGAGAGCGTCGCGGAAGCCGTCGAACACCGAGATCGGCGTGCCCTCGGGGTTCGCCTCGGTCTGCACCATCAGGGGCGGGACCGACGAGACGAGGACGGCCTTGGCCACTCGGCCCTGGGGCTCGCCGTACTTCGCGACGTAGCGCGCGACCTGGCCGCCTCCGGTGGAGTGGCCGATGTGGATCGCGTTCCGCAGGTCGAGGTGCTCGACGACCGCGTTCACGTCGCTGGCGTAGTGGTCCATGTCGTGTCCGGTGCCGACCTGGGTCGAGCGTCCGTGCCCGCGGCGGTCGGTCGCGATGACGCGGTAGCCGTGCGCGTGGAAGAACAGCATCTGCGCGTCCCAGTCGTCGGACGACAGCGGCCAGCCGTGGTGGAAGACGATGGGCTGCGCGTCGGTGCTGCCCCAGTCCTTGTAGTAGATCTCGACGTCGTCGTCCGTGGTCACAAACGGCATCTTCGAACCTCCGTGCTCGTATCGATCCCGAGCCCGGCCCGGGTCGTGTCCAAGGTGGTGCCTCCCCGGATGAGGGTGGGGAGCGGCTCCACGATAGGGGCGTGGGAGCGCTCCCTGAAGAGCGCGGGGAGATGTTCCGACGATCGTCCAGACCTGGTCGCCCGGGCGGTGCCGGGGCCGCCGGCCGCGCTCGCCGAGTGGGGTCGGATGACTCGTGACCGGCACCGCGGACGCTGACAGGATCGCGGCGGACGCGCCCTCCCGCGGCGCGCGGATCGGAGGTCGCGATGCCCACGACGACGCCCACGACGTCGGCCCTGCCGACGCGCAGGACGACGACGCCCCGGCGGGCGGTGCTCCGGTGACCGTCGAGGACCGCGTCCCGATCGAGCCGCAGGCGGTCGTCGCTCCGCTCAGCCGGTCCGCCGTCTTCCTCTCGCTCGACATCGTCGGCGGGCAGGACGCCGCGGACCGCGTGCGGGACGTCGTCGCCGACGTGGGCGGGATCCTCCGCGCGGTCGGCTTCCGCGACCTGGGCCTGCGCCTCTCCTGCCTGGTCGGGATCGGGAGCGACGCGTGGGACCGCTTCGGCGGGGAGGGGCGCCCCGCGCAGCTGCACCCGTTCCGGGAGGTGGTCGGCGCGGCGCACACTGCCGTCTCGACGCAGACCGACCTCCTGTTCCACATCCGGGCGGAGCGGGACGACGCCTGCTTCGAATTCGAGCGCCTCCTGCTCGACGCGCTCGGCGAGGACGTCGTCGTCCGCGACGCGGTGGTCGGCTTCCGCTACTTCGACAACCGCGACCTGCTGGGCTTCGTCGACGGCACCGAGAACCCGACCGGGGAGGCGCTGCCCCGCGTCGCGCTGATCGGCGCGGAGGACGCGGCGTTCGCGGGCGGCAGCTACCTGGTCGTGCAGAAGTACCTGCACGACCTGACGGCCTGGCACGCGCTCACCACCGAGCAGCAGGAGCGGGTCATCGGCCGGAGCAAGGCCGACAACGTCGAGCGCGAGGACGATCCGGCGCAGCTCTCGCACAAGGGGCTCGCGACCGTGGTCGACGCCGGCGGGACCGAGCACGACATCCTCCGCGACAACATGCCCTTCGGCCGGCCCGGCAAGGGCGAGTTCGGCACGTACTTCCTCGGCCTGGCCGCCGACCTGTCGGTGATCGAGACGATGCTGACGCGGATGTTCGTCGGCGTGCCCGCGGGCCGGCACGACCGCCTCCTCGACTTCTCGACCGCGACGACCGGCGGGGTCTACTTCGTGCCCTCGCGGGACGTGCTCGAGGGCCTGGGCGGCTGACCCGGGCCGGTCGTCGGGGCGCGGATCGAGTCGGATGACCGTGGTGCGGCCCGGGCCGGAGCGGTGGGATCGGAGCAGCGCAGGCGCGCAGAACGATCAGCAGGGAGAACGCCGTGGAACCCGACGACAGCACCGCTCCGCACCACGAGACCCCCGGTTTCGGAGACCCGGACCTCCCCCAGGAGGGGATCGTGAACACCGAGGGCGATCCCTCGGCGAACACGATGACCGGCCCGCAGAACCGCGTCCTGGAGGGACTGTTCCCGAACCAGATCGCCGCGCCCGCGACGGACATCAGCACGCAGCCGTTCTTCTGGTCCTCCTTCAACATCTCGCCGCGGCGGGTGCAGCGGGGAGGCTGGGCGCGCGAGCTCACGCAGGCCGACTTCGCGATCTCGAACGAGATCGCCGGCGTGAACATGTACCTCGAGGCCGGCGGGATCCGCGAGCTGCACTGGCACCAGAGCGCCGAGTGGGCGCTGATGACCAAGGGGAACTGCCGCATCACCACGCTCAGCCGCACCGGCCGGCCCAGCGTCGACGACGTGCAGGAGGGGGACCTCTGGTACTTCCCGCCCGGCCTGCCGCACTCCCTGCAGGGCCTCGGCCCGGACGGGGCGGAGTTCGTGCTCGCGTTCGACGACGGCGAGCAGTCCGAGAGCAACACGCTCCTGCTCACCGACTGGTTCGCGCACACGCCGCCGGACGTGCTGGCGAAGAACTTCGGCGTCGCGCAGGAGGTCTTCCGCGACATCCCGCTGCACGACCTCTGGATCTTTCCGGGCGACGTGCCCGGCGACCTCCAGGCCGACCGGGCCGCGGCCGGGGTGCAGGACGGCGACGAGGCGGTGATCTTCCGGCTCTCCCGCTCGGAGCCCGTGCACCAGAACAGCGGCGGCCGGATCCAGATCGCCGACAGCACGAACTTCCCGGCCTCGCGCACGGTCTCGGCCGCGCTGACGACGGTCGAGCCCGGCTCGATGCGCGAGCTGCACTGGCACCCCAACGCCGACGAGTGGCAGTACTACCTCCGCGGATCCGCTCGGATGACCGTCTTCAACACCGGCCCGCACGCCAACACGACCGACTTCCACGCCGGAGACGTGGGCGTCGTGCGCCGCAACTTCGGCCATTACGTGGAGAACACCGGCGACGACACGCTGGTCTACATCGAGACCTTCAAGAGCTCCCGCTACGAGGAGGTGTCGCTCGCCCACTGGCTGAGCCACCTGCCGCCGTCGCTGGTCGCGCAGCACCTGAACATCCCGGAGGAGGTGCTGGCGACCTTCCCGCTCGGGACGCAGGGGATCACTCCGCTGCGCTGAGGGAGGGACGCGCGGAGGGGACGGGGACATGGCGGAGGATCACGAGGCGGCGCTCCTGCCGTGGGCGGGGAGGGCGGCGGTGCTGCTGGATCGGCACCTGCGCGTGTTGGCCGCGACTCCGCTCGCGCGGGCGCTCTCGCCCGCCTTCGCCCCGGGAGTGAGCATCGCCCGCTTCACCTTCCTGGACTCGTCCGAGGTCGAGGACCTGCCCTGCTGGGGGTCCGCCGCCGACCAGGTCGCGGCGATGCTCCGCGACTCGCTCGAGCGGCACCGGGGGGACCGGGAGTTCCTGACGGTCGTCGGGGAGCTCTCGGCGAGGAGCCCCCGGTTCGCGGACTCGTGGGCGGCCGGGGCGGAGGCCGACGCACGCGGGTCGGTCGTGTTCCCCGACACCGCGGTCGGCTCCGTTCCGATGGACTACCGGCTGGTCCGGGACGGCGCGCGCCTCCTGCTCCTGTTCGAGGCGGGAGACGCGGCGGGTCGCGAGGATCTCGCCCGGCTCACCGCCGCTGATCAGGCGCCGGCCGGGGCGGCCAGCGCGGTGCCCGCCTCCGGAGCGGGCCGCAGCGAGGCGAGGACGTCGACGGCCGCGGCTGCCGGAGTCCCCGCTGCCGCGAGGTAGGTCACGACGTACCGGCCCGGAGCGCCGGCGACCTCCAGGGTCTGCATCTCGAGGTCGAGCCAGCCGAACGGCTCGACGTGGACGCGGATCCACCGGTGGGTGAAGGGGCGGACCTGGTACTCGGCCCAGATCGACCGGAACAGCGGATTCTCGACCGAGCACTCGCCGACGATCTCGTACAGCCGCGGATCGTCGGGGTCGCTGTAGAACCGCAGCGCGGCGATCAGCTCGCGGAAGACCTGGCCCCACGCCTGCAGCTGGTCCGGCGGGTCGCCGTCCGCCACGGCGCGCGCGTAGCCGCGGGACGTGGAGAGCAGCATGTTGGCGCCGGGCACGCCCTTGTCGGGGGCGAGACGGCTCATCAGGTCGTTCGCGCCGAGGACGTCGAGGTTGCGGTCGAACTCGTACGCCGGGGTCCTCGGCCAGTGGGCGAGCAGCGACTCCACGCCCTGGCCCGGCGGAGGGGAGTCGGGATCGCGGGGGCCGGGGCGCAGCCGGGCCAGCCGGAAGAGGTAGGCGCGCTCGAACTCGTCGAAGGCGAGCGCCTCGGCCAGGGCGTTCAGCACCTGGTCGGACGGGGCGACCGCGTGCCCCTGCTCGACGCGGAGGTAGTAGTCGCGGCTGATCCGGGCGCGGTCGGCGACCTCCTCGCGGCGCAGGCCCGGCACCCGCCGCCGGGTGCCCGCGGTCGGCACGCCGACCTGCTCCGGCCGCAGCGCCGCCCGGCGAGCGCGGAGGAACTCCGCGAGGGGGCTGCGAGAGCTCATCGTGCGACTCCATCGGATCACCCGCCGGGTCGAGCGGCGGTCGTGCGGGGGTGGGGCCGTACCGGTCGTCCGGTGGGACACAGAGTACCGTCGGGCGCTCGCGGGGCCCACTGCCCTCCTGTGCCCCCCGGCCCGGCGCCGATCGGGGGCCGGGCGCTCGGGACGGTTCGACAGAGGGTGCGCTCCGGAGGGTTCCGACAGAGGGAGGAGAGCGCGGCCGCGCCCGGCGGTCAGCATGGGGTCCTCGGAACCCGTCCCTCAGGAGTCGCGATGACGATCAGTGCACTCTCCTCGCCGCCCGCGCACCCGAGCGCCCCCGAGGACGTGGTGGTCCGGATGCTGAGCTCGGCGTCGCCCGCGCGGGAGCGGCTCCTGGTGGTCGAGGGCGGGATCGGCTCGGGCCGGACGCACATGCTGCGCTCCGCCGCGGCCACCGCTCGCGCCGCCGGCTGCGAGGTCGTGGAGGTGCGGCCGGACCGGGGCGACGCCGTGATCGGCGCGTCCTCGCTCGCGCTGTTCGCCACGCTGATCGGCCGTCTGCAGCGGGTGCGCGACTCCTCCGCCTCGCCCTGCGACCCCGGCTTCCTGATCGTCGTCGACGACTGGGAGCGGTTCGACGTCGCCGCCCGCGAGACCCTCCAGGCCCTGGTGACCCGGATGGTGGACGAGGTCGGTGCCGCCTGCCTCCTCGCCACCGGCGACCGTCGCGTCCTCGACGGCTGGGAGGGCCTCCGGCACCGTCGCACGGAGCCCCTCGACGCGGAGGCGGCCTGCGGCTTCCTGCGCGCCCACGGCGGCCGGCGGCCGCTCGCCGTCGAGGCGCGCCTGCTGCGGGTCGCGGAGGGGAATCCGCTGCTCCTCGACGTCCTCGGGCGGGCCTGGGCCGACGAGGACGCTCCCTCGCCCTTCCCGGTCTACCCGCGGCTCGAGCAGGCCGAGACCCGGGTGCTCGACCTGCTGGCTCCGCTGTCGGAGGAGTGCCGGGAGGCGCTCCTGGTCGCCGCGGTGGCGGGCGCCGAGTCTCCGGAGAGCATCGGGTCGGCCCCCGGAGACGGGGACCGCGCCCTGGTGCAGGCGGGGATCCTGACGGCGGGCGGCCGTGCGTTCCGCGACCCGGTGGTCCGCGCGGTGGTGCTCTCGACGGCGTCGCCCCGAGCGCTGCGGGCGGCACGGAGGCGGCTCGCCGAGCGCCCGGAG
>NZ_PSVU01000066.1:0-16316 GCF_002932515.1 Rathayibacter sp. AY1D5 | reverse complement strand
GTTGACGCGAGAGCGACCCAGGACACAACGGAGCTAGAGCCGGTCGAGGTCGATCTCCTGGTGTCCACCTGCCGAACGCTAGGGCAGCCGACGGCGCTGGACAACGAAGCCGGAATGAACAAGAGGTGGACGTGAATCCGTCCGGCGACGGACGGCCGTGCCCCTTCAAGGAGTTGCCGGTGGACTCCCGAGCGCAGCGTCGTCGTGTCTCGTTGCCCTGCGGCAGGGAACGAGGAGCGGGGAGGGGGAGGCGCCGGCTGGTGGACCGACAGGTCGGCTTCGCTTGCAGTTCCCGCAGCGGAGGATCGCCATGCTCACCGGCGGTGCCGACTCGCTGCCCGTGAGGGGAGCTCTCGCTGAGCTGGCGGATGAGCCGATCGGCGATCGGGTTCAGCCGGTGAGCCGGCGGACCTGTTCAGCGGAGAGCTGGCGGTCGGCGAAGAGCACGACTCGTGCGGTCGGGTCTGGGCTGTGCGCGTCCGGACCCTCCCATCTGAGCGCGAGGCCGAGTCGCTCGATGGTGCGGCGGGAGCGTGCGTTGCGTTCTGCGACGACCGCGGTGACGGGCAGCTCCGGTCGGAGGCGGTGGGCGAGTTCGATGCCGGCGAGGGCGACCTCCTGCGCGTAGCCCTTGCTCCAGTGGTCGGGGTGGAGGGTGAACGCCACATTCCAGGCTGCATCGGAGAGCAGAGTGCATCCACCCATTCCGATCAGATCACGGCTGTCGATGGGGGAGTCGCGCCGGCGGATCACCCAGCTGCTGAGTCCGTCCCGTGTCCACTGGGTCCTTCGATACGCGATCACGGCCCGGGTCTGATCGGCGGAGAGATGGAGGAGGAGCGGATCCTCTTCCGCGATCCGCGGATCGGTGTACAGGCGGAACAGCTCGTCCAGGTCGGTCTCGGCGGGCCGGCACAGTCGGAGCCGGTCGGTGAGCACGTCGAGGTCCCGTGGGGCACAGGCCTGTCCGTCGCTCACGCTCATGGGATGAGGTTGCCATGACCCGACCGCTCGACCAGCGTTGAGTGCGCATGTGATCCGGTCGCGCGGAGTGGCCCGTACGCGGATCGGTGGCCGGAGGTCCTCAGTTGCTGACGTGAGTCAGAGTCCGCGCGTACTCGATCATCGGATGACCACCGAGCGGATGCGGCGCGGGATCCCCGTGAGGCTCGAAGCCGGACGCCTTGTAAAGCCCTTCCGCCCGATCGTTTCCGGCGCGGACGTGCAGCTTCAGGACGAGGTAGCCGAGCTGAGAGGCGGACTGGACCGCGTCGTCGAGCAGTGTCCGGCCGAGCCCGCGCCCTGTCTCGCTCGGTGCGACGGCGAGCAGTTCGAGCAGCGCACTGTGTCGGCCCGGACCATCGCCCGTGTCGACGGTGAGAGCGAACCCGAGGGGATCCGAGCCGATGACGGCGAACCGAACGAGAGGCCGGTGGAACTTCGCTCGAGCCCTCTCGGCGACCGCGTCGTCCTGACTGCATCCGTCTCGTGCTCTGAGTGCCTCCAGCCAGAGGTCGATGCAGGGCCCGCGATCGTCAGGCGAACCGGCTCGGATCTTCATGCGCTGAGGCTATCGAGGCAGCCATCGGACATGTTCCGAATCCGAGTCGCGTCCTCGTTGTGGACGCCGGCTCGCCGGCTGACGCTGGACAGCAGCTCGCCGAGGCGTGGTCGTGTCACCGAACGAGACGTCGGGCGAAGGACCGGCACATGCTCCGAGGGGCGGGCGTGCGCGAGGAGCGATTCGTACAGTGGAGGTATGAGTGTGATGAAGGAGACGGGTACCGCGCGGCGGAGCGGACGAGGGTGGACGCGGGCTGCTTTCGTGCTGGGCGTTCTCGCCGTCGTGTCCTACGCCGTCGGATACCTGGCGGTGGCCCACCTGTGGGTGGGCGATCCCCTGGTCATCGGAGTCGCGACCACGCTGCAGTACCTTCTCCCGCTGGCCGGCGTCCTCGTCGGTCATCAGGCGCGACGACACGTCGGTCCTCGCTGGGAGTCGACGGTGGGACTCGTGCTCTCCTACCTCTTCCTGGCCTTTGCCGTGGTGCCGGACGTCATCGGCTTGGCCGGACTGCTGCTGGCACGCTGATCGATCGACGACCCGGATCATTCAGCGGTTCACGCGATTCGCCGCCGTCTGAACGATCGGCAGCTTCTTCGCACGAAGGGTGGCGGCGAGGAGCCAACCGAGGAGGGAAGCGATTCCTGCCGTGACTGCGTATTCCGTGATGAGGCCCGCGGAGGAGGGCCAGGTCGCGTTTCCCGACGCGAGTACCAGCGCGGTGGAGGCGGCGGCGCCGATCACGAGTCCCAGACCCAGGAACGCGGCCGCCCGCCCGACGCGCGGGGTGCGGCGTGTCCGCCGGTCGAGCCAGAGACTCGAGGGAAGCCATAGGAGTGCGCCCGCGACAGTGAACGCAGCTGCTGTGCCCGCGAGGATCCCTGCTGCGGACCCGCCCGATACATCCCAGCTGCCCACAGTTCGCAGCAGCGCAAGGACCGCAACGGCAGGCCACGCCAGAATGCCCCATGCCAGTTCTCGTGTTTCCATGAGCATCATGGTCCGGCACGTCGGTGAACACGCCATGAATCAGAACGTTCAGCACTCCACGATCATGTGTTCCGTAAGGGGATGGTTGAGCGGGCCATCTTCGTCGTCCGCGTGGACTCATCCCTCCACAGGACCGAGGCACGTCTCGGGGCTGAAATCGGAGGTTGCGGTGGTTGCGTCCGGGCAGAGGCCGGTGGTCCAACCGTGATCATCCGCGTAGGAGTTGTATTCGTTTGTCAGAGAGAAGACGATCCCTGCGTTCCAGGGTGCCGTGTAGGCGAAAGAGACGACGGGATCCCCTTCATCCGTGAGAGAACTCCAGGCGAGCTCCGCCTCCTCGCCCGCTGCTGCTGCCGTGTCGAGGCATGCGACCGCGTTGATGGGCACGAGCTCGGTTTGATCAAGCACGAACTCTCCGCAGGTGTCGGCAGCGTTGCCTTCCTGCACGATCAGCGGCGCGTCGCGCAACGCGCGAGCTGCCCGGATCGGATCACCCTCCGGAGCTGGTGAACCTGAGCACGCGGCGAGCATCAGTGCGCCAGCAGCAATGAGCGCCGTAGCGGCGCAATGCCGTCCCGCCATTCCCTCGCCTGTTCGTTTCACGGCGCCACCGTACTCAAGACCGCGCCTTTGTCTACTTGCAACCGGCAGGCGGGGCCGGCACCGTCCCGTATCGGGATGGTTCACCGGGCCGATCTGGTGCCCGGCCGTGGAAGACTCGTTGGGCCGACGACAGCGGAGCGTGACGCCAGTGACTTCAGTAGTGAGCCTCATCCGCTCCAACAGCCTCTCCGGCGCAGCGCAGTATGCGTACGCCGCGACAGTTCCCGCCGGCTCGCGCATGATCTTCCTCGCCGGAGATGTTGCACTGGACGCGGTAGATCCCCTGCCCCGGAGTTGCCGTCACGTCGTCCCTAGTCTTTTCCTATGAACGCATCGAGCTCATTGCCCTCTCTTGACGGTTACCGCTTCGCGGCTGTCCGCGACACAGTCGGCGGCGAAGTAGGACCTGAGACTGTCTTCGACTACCACGAAGCGGACGGCGAGGTGTGGGCCACCTACGCCGGCGGCGCAGTCCGGCGGGGATTCCTTGTCGGCACTCGAACCGGTGACACGGTGGCGTTCCGCTACTGCCAGCTCAACGAGGACGGCGAGACCTCGACGGGATCCTGCGTCTCCGAGATTGTTCTCGACCCAACCGGGCTGCTTCGAATGAAGGAGACGTGGGCCTGGGAATCAAAACCCGGTAATGGCACCAGCGAAGTCACGGAGATCATCGTCCCTCGCCTAGCATCGGTCGTCACAGAACCCCGAACCCGACCCTTTCACGAGTCGTAGAATGAGTGACAAGTTATAGGACAACACTGCTCGGCGCGCCGCGTTTGTGGAGTTGATCGCTAAGTGGCGGCGTCTCTTGATCGTTGCGTGGCGCTAGTTGCCGATGACGAGGATGCTGGCAGCGGCTTCGATGACGTCGTCGGTGATGGTTTCGAGGTCGTTGATCTTGAGCACGCGGGCTATCTGCGGAAAGAGTCGTTCGAGTAGGCGGAAGTTGCCGCGGGTGATGCGTTCGATGGAGGCGATGGCTTGGGCGTCGGTGAAGTCGTCGGGGTCGAGGGTGCGGCCGAGGCGCTTCCAGTGGCGGTCGAGGACGAAGAGGAGTTCGTCGCGACCGAGGGCGCGGTAATGGTCGGAGAAGCCGAGGCGGCTGTAGAGCTGCGGGTAGTGGCGGAAGCGTTGGTCGATGCCGGGCATGCCGATCAGAATTATGGAGAGGTGTTCGCGGTCGTGTCGGTCGCGGAGCAGCTCGAGTGCGGTGGGTGTGAGTCGTTCGGCTTCGTCGATGATGAGTAGCTCGACGAGGTGAGCCACTGGTCGTGCTTTGAAAGGCGGGTCAGGTTCGAGGGAGCGCAGATGTTCGTCGGCGCAGAGGCCGACTTTGATTTGCCAATGGTCGATGTCGTGCATGAGGTCTTTGGGTCGGCAGAGTACTTCGGGTGTGTAGAACACGGTGCGGGATCGGTTGGCGAGGGCGTAGTGCTTGGCGTCGTAATCTCCTCGCGGGCCCCATTCGTTGATGTAGGGCTCGAGAGCGTCCCAGTTCGCATAGCGGCGGGCGGAGTTGGTCTTGCCGACACCAGCATCACCGTGACAGATGCCGATGGTTCGTTCCTTGCGGACGGCGTTGGCGAACTCGGTGAAGCGTCGGTGCTCTTTGGTCACGATGAAGGCCTGGTTCATCACTCGTCCTCTTCATAGGTGCGTAGCCGGCGCCGATGGGGAACGGGCGCGACGCTGTGCGGCTCCTCCCGGACGGTGGCGGTGGGAATGCGGTCGTTGATGACGTGCCGGAGTCGTCGTCGGCGGGCGCGGCGGGCGGCTTCGATGTCGCGGAGGCTGAGTCGGAGGTTGGGGTGAGCTTCGTCGACGGCAACACAGACGAAGGTGTCGCGGTCGTAGACCCGGATCTCTGAGACGTCACGTGGGTCATATCGAATCGTGACGGTGTGCCCGACGAAGGGTGCAAGCGTCGGGGCGAGGTAGCGCTGGCCCTGGAAGTGAATGCCATCGCGCTACACGACGCGATTCTTCGGAACAGTGAGAAGAGGCCCATCGAGCTGTTCGAGGCCGTCAGGCATACGCGGGAGCCAGCTGTCAGCAACCCATGCGTCTCGCGGAGAGGCTTCGAGCTCGCGATGCGGGCGCTCGTTGTAGGTCCTGACGAAGGCGCCGATCGCCTGGTCGAGGGCCGCCAGATCAAGTACTGGGTGGGGGCTTCTGCTGCCGGGCCCGAGGTGCCCCGGGAGGGTAGCGAGGAGTTCGGTGTTGATGGTGCGGAAGAAGCGTTCGATCTTGCCGCGGCCCTGGGGTCTGCCGACGATGGAATGGATGATGCGGATGCGCAGCTCGATGGCGGTGCGCTCGAGGTGGTGGCTGGTGAAGTCGGAGCCGTGGTCGACGTGGAGAACGTCAGGTATCCCGCACATAGCCCACGTCGGGTCGGGCTTTCTCCAGATCGCCTGACGGAGAGCAAGTGCTGTGTTCATCGCGGACGGTGCCCCGGCGAAGACGATGTAGCCGCAGATCGCGCGCGAATAGTCGTCCATCACGATCGTCAGCCACGGCCGATCGGGCGCGCCCCCGGTGCCCATGATGAGGATGTCGAGTTCGGTGTGATCCGCCTGCCACATGTGGTTGGGACGTTCGGCGCGTCGGCGAAACACCAGCTCGTGCTTGTCTCGATAGGCGGCCGGTCCTTCCAACGCGAGTGTTACGAGCGCCGGGTCTAGAGCTTGCACGATTTCCCTGACGGTGGCGTAGCTCGGCGCCGACAGGCCATGATGATCTGCTTCAGCGCTTGCTAGGCGGTGCAGCGTGGTCAGCGCTGGTCGCGGCCTGCTCAAAGCCAGTCGTTCGATGAACGCCACGAGCTCAGGCGGCGTTCGACGTACACCAGCGTCCGACCGCTGGTGCGGATCGAGAGCAGTGACGCCGCTTTCTCGGTAGAGCTGATGCCAGCGCTGTAGTGTGCGGAGGCCGATGCCGATGTCTCGTGCGAGGGCGGCGAGGGGTATCTGATCTTCGACGTGAAGTCGGAGAATTCGCCACCGCTCGTCACCGTCCATGGCATTTGCTACATGGCGGTGCTCTCGCGGCCGGCGAGGGCTTGCTGGTGACGGTAGAGGGTGGCGCGACTCCAGCCAACGAGTCGTGCTGCGTCTTCGGCGGTGCGGCCCATCGCTCGAGCATCGGAGGCGATGGCGAGCTTGTCGGCGATTACTGCAGGATCGGACAGTGGGCGGCCGAAGCGTGTGCCGTTCTGCCGCGCCGCTGCGATCCCCGCATTCACCCGCTCGACGATCAGTTCGCGCTCGTACTCGGCGAGGGTGGCCAGCATGTCGAGCATCAGCCGGCCCGTCGACGTCGCCGGATCGATGCCATCAGAGATAGACCGGACGTGGATGCCGCGGTCACGCAGCAGGTTCACCGTGTTCAGGACGTCCATCAAGGAGCGGCCAAGCCGATCAACTCGCCACACGACCACGGTGTCACCGGACTCTGCATGCTCGAGGAGCTTCTTCATCCCTCGGCGCTCGATCGCGGTCTTGCTCCCGGAGGTGACATCAGCGAACACGTCGCGCTTTTGAACGCGACAGCCACCAGCGCGTCGAGCTGCAACTGCGCATCCTGACTCGATGTGCTCACGCGGGTGTATCCAAGAAGTCTCACTCGACCAGTGTGACTCACAAACCCCTCGCAGTCATGACCCTGAGACGGTTTCTGTTGAGACGCATTTTCGAGACATCTGCGACCTCGGAATCGCGCGGAGCCGACACCGCGACAGCGATGCCGACCGGGCGTCTCAGAAAGCTGTTGTTTTCCGAGATGCAGTTGATGTTGCAGGTACGGTGTCTCCGTGCCGAATAGTTTCGCTCCCGTGGACCCCGTCGCGCTCGCGCAGTCTTTGATCCGATGTGCTTCGGTCACCCCGAGCGACGACGGAGCCCTCGATGTCGTGGCAGGCGTACTTGAGAGCCTTGGCTTCATCGTTCATCGGCTGGACTTCGATGGCACCCCGAATCTCTACGCCCGCCGAGGAATCGACGGACCGCACCTGTGCTTCGCCGGTCACACCGATGTCGTTCCCCCAGGCTCTAACGAGTGGAGCTCCGACCCCTTCGATGCGACACTCCGCGACGGGACGATCATCGGTCGAGGTGCCAGCGATATGAAGGGCGCCATCGCCGCTTTCCTCGCAGCGGTCTCGCAGACGCAGCCCGAAGTGCTCGACCTTGGGTCGGTCAGCCTCCTGATCACCGGAGACGAAGAGGGGCCGGCCACGGGTGGCACCGTGCGTGTGCTCGAGTGGCTCGCCGATCGCGGCGACATGCCGGACTTCACCCTTGTCGGCGAAGCGACGAACCCGGAGCGGATCGGCGACGTGATCAAGATCGGACGGCGCGGAAGCCTTAACGCCAACCTGACGGTGCGCGGGTTCCAGGGGCACGTTGCCTACCCCCACCTCGTCGACAACCCGGTGCACCGCCTCATCCGCGTTCTCAACCGACTCGCCACAACACCACTCGACGAGGGGTCCGAGTGCTTCGAGCCGTCGAGTCTCCAGATCACCACGATCGACGTCGGCAATGCGGCGAACAACATGGTGCCCGCCGAAGCAACCGCGCATCTGAACATTCGCTTTAACGACCTTCATTCAGCCGAGAGCCTCGAGGGCTTGATCCGCCGGGCGGCAGAAGAGTTCGCAACCGACTTCACCCTCTTAGTCGAGGTAAGTGGCGACCCCTTCATCACTGCTGGATCGAGCCACGTCGCGCTGTTATCCGAGGCGGTAACATCCGTGACCGGGCGAACTCCCTCGTTGGATACCGGCGGAGGAACTTCCGATGCGCGATTCATCGCCCACTATGGCGAGGTCGCCGAATTCGGCCTCATCAGCAGCACAATCCATCAGATCGACGAACACGTCGTGGTAAGCGATCTGCAGCAGCTCACAGTGATTTACCGCACGTTTCTCGCGAAATTCCTGACTCGCTGAAATCCTCGGTGATCCGACGCACGCGTAGCGCGACGTCAAGGAGCGATCAAAGACTGCCGCCACAAAGCGATCAACTCCACACCCATGTGCTCATTGCTTCATTTACTCATTTGAGTTGCGGTCGGCGCCGTGCCGAAGGGGTGGTTGCACTCAGTCTACGGACGGGGCCGCCCCCGCCCTCCGATCCATTGAAGGATGCCGATCGTGACGACCGAAACCACGGCGACCAGAAGGAGGAAGGGAAGGGCACCTAGAACCAGGAACAGCACGAAGCTGTCTCCACCCTCGAGCCCGTCCATGACCGCAGCCGCGACTCTAGAAGAGTCAGGACGCCGGCGTGAGCGGCCCGGTCGTGAAGTCACTCCGACCGTCCCCGCCACAGACCTGGAAATCGGAGGGCGTGTCGATTCCCGGTCCGGCGCCGTCCGAGGTGACGAGCACCCGGACAGTCGTCGCGGTCGTCGGCGTGCAGTCGTATGCGCCGACCGCCGAGAGCTGGCCCTCCGCCTGCGCCGACTCACCCGGAGCGAGAGCCCCCGGGAACGCTTCCGCACCCGACGTGCCGGCGGTGGCGAGCTGCGTCCCATCGGCACCGAGCATCAGAACGCCCGGCCACCCGAAGTACGAGCACGCCTGATCCGAGGCGTTCGTGAGCACGATCGCGAACCCTTCCTGGCCCGCCCCGGAAAGCTCGGGCCGGTCCTCCACCGTGACCGTGAGCTGCGTGTCCCGGCACGGGTCCGCCGGCCACACCGGACCAGCCGCCGCCGCACCCGCAGTCGCGGTCGCCGCCGGAGTAGCGGGGGCGGACGACGGGGCGGCGGTCGCGGTCGACGCCGGCGCGGCGGCCGACGTCGATGCCGGAGCCCCCGCCGTCGAACCGGCGCAACCGACGAGCGCGAACACCGGAACGGCGAGCAGCAGGGCGAGAGTCGAGTGGGAGGTCCGAGTCGTCGTCATCCGGCGAATCTACCTTTGACTGCTCACTCCCAGTGCGAGACGACGGGCGGCGGGACTTCCCGCTCGTGGTTGAGCACTCGAAAAGCGATCGCGAGGACGACGCAGACGCCGGCACCGATCAATGCGGCAGCGCCAGCCACCGTCATCCACAGCGGTTGGACAGCCGAACCGTCCACGCACAGCGGATTCCACAGGAAGCTCTCGGAGCTGGAGTAGCTTCCACGAACCTCGCACGCCTCTGCCGGATCCCACATGTAGAGAGAGGACATCAACCCGAGAGCGGCGGCGAAAACTGTGAAGATCACGGCGAAAACGAGGGGGATCGCGTGATCCGGCCGAGGAGACTGTCTAACGCTCATCGGGAGGGTGCCCCCCCCGGAGTTGCCATCTCTCACCACTCATCGCCCAGCTTGCGGAGCCCGTTGTCCTCCGGCAGGGTTTGGCGCGAGTAGTCGTGCAGAACGTCGGGCGACGCAATTTCCTGTCCGTCACGTTCAACTTGACGGCTGGCCGCAATGACGACGCATGTCACGGCCACGATCAACGCCGCAGCAGTCGACAACGTCATCCATATCGGCTGAACGGTTGAACCATCTGAGCACAGCGGGTTCCAGAGGAACCCCTCTCCCGTCAGGCTGCCTCCGCCGCGGGTCCTGCACGTCTCGCTCGGGTCCCACATGTAAATGGAGGCTACGGCTCCCAGGGCGGCTGCAAGACCGCCGAAGACCAAGGCGAGAACGATGGGCGTCGCTGCACTCGGTTGCGGGGGCTCTCCAACGTTCATCGGGACATCATGCACTGCACTCCGAAGGATTGATCAAGAGCCGGAACGCCAGGCCCGGTATCGAGTACCCGCGGGGGGAGGTCATCGCGCCGCGACAGTGAGGTTCAGCTCTTCACCGACGCGCAGAATCTCGTCCGAAGGGAAGCGGAACGGGTTGAGGTAGAACAGGTCATCGGCCGTCATGCCGAATCGTGCCGCGACGTCCTCCGCGAGGTCGTTGCGAGCGACCGTGTACGACGTCGGCATTCCGTCCGTCGATGTCGTTTCGCCACGCGCTGCTGCACGCGGCCCGGCGTCCTGGGCGACGAGATCACTGCGTTGAGGCTTCACGCTCCATTGGACGTCAGCGACAGCAATGATCCTCATCGAGCAGTCGGGGTCGTTCTGGGGCTTGGTGGTGATGACGAGCTGATCGATCGCTGTCGGGTCGCCGTGGAACTCTGCGAGGTTCCGCCAGGCCTTGTAGGGCTTCCCTGGCTCCGCATCCGCGAGACCCATTGGGAAAGCAATGTCGAAACAGGTGGCGCCCTCATCGATCGGGTCCAGCGCTGCCATGACCGCAACGGAACCTGAGGAAGATGCGGTCGCGGCGGGAATGTCGAGCTCGTCTGATGCCAGAGCCAGCCGGCCATCAGCCGCACTCAAACGGATGCTGCCGGCCGTCCCATCGCTCCCCGTGAACGTTGCCACGCCAAGGTCACCGGTCAGTGCGGCGTCGGAGCTGCTGTCTGTGGACACCGGAGGCGGAGCCGGCGGTTCAGGCTGTGGCGTGCATCCCGTGACGACGATCAGGCATGCTGCGATCGCGACCGTTTTTCGCGCCTTCGAGAATGTCCCCACTGGCTCAGGGTAAGCGACGTCCTCGCTCTTCCCTTGGTCGTGCGGTTGGGGCGACTGGATGGAGTGGTCGCGGTTCCCTCCGCTGAGGCCAGCTAGGGGCTACAGCGCCTTGCTAGGGTCCGGACTTATGGATGAGCCCCGAAAGCGCGGACACCCGCTCGTCGTCGCGGGAGCGACGATCGCGGCTGCAGCCGTCCTCTGCGCTTTCGTGTACTACGCCGATCTGGCCGTCTTCCGGACCGAGGGGGACGTGCCGGCGGCCTCGGCCATCGACTTTCCGGCCGGAAGCGAGCTCGTCAGCGAGACCGTCGAGTGCGCCTCCGGTGGATGCTGGCGGCTGTTCTCGGTGCGCCCGCCCGACGCGATGACTCCCGAGCAGCTGTCGAGCGAGCTCGGAACGACGCCGCAAGCGCGCATCGCAGGAACGCTTTGGGACCCGCGCACCATCACGGTCAGTTCCGCCATCGAGGGACCTCTCCTGAAGGTGCGGGCCGATTACTGGTCCCAAGAGTTCATCCCCTAACCACGCGCGCGAAGCGCGGTGCACCGCCGGCGTGACACGGACCAAGGAACGGGCGCTGCATCCGTTCCGTATGGGGATGGTTGGCCGGGCGCCTAGACGTCTGCGGACAGCGGTATCGTCCCGCGAAGCCTGTGGCGGTGAAGCTCGCACCGTCGATCATTACTCCGACGTTCGGGCCGGAGGACATCAGCGCGGGATGTTCCTACTGCGCTCGGAACTGGCGCTGGTCGCTGCAGTAGCAGTGATGGCCGCGAGCGGCTGTCCTGCGGAACGCTGCCGCCCGCGCCCGCGCGCGGCGCATCCCGCGCGCCGGGCTGGTGCGGGGAACGGCCCTCCCGCAGACGCCAACTTGCAGCTCGCTGCCACGAACACTGTCCCACTGATGATCTTCGAAGGGCATGTGTGTCCCGCTGCCAAGCCCGGGTGTCGGCAACACCCAGGGTTGTATTGCCGAGCTATGCGGAGTAGATCTAGACGTGCACGACGACCGCTCACAAGGGGTGAGCGCGGGGACTTGGATGAAGGTCGTAATAGTCATGCACACCTCACGAAATCGGTCCGCTGGCAAAATCGCCACGGTGTTCGTTGCGCTCGTCCTGGGTACGGTTGTCGCACCTGCCGCTCAGGCTGACGTACCAGGACTGAACACTCATTCCTGCGACGGACAGACGTACGACCACTCGCTCGGCAGCTACAGCAACGACCAGGGGGACTTGCCGCTGCGTTGCGGAAATTCCCGGTTCGGACTGAATCACATCATCGCTCGCGGCCACTTTGACGCGGACACCAACTTCGGTATTCAGCAGACACTCAGCTACGGCCTCTACGCACCCGGGAGCTCAGGCTCTAAGACGCTCTACGACGCAAACTGCACACCCGTCTACTTCGTTCTCTTCGGATATAACGCCTACAACGGCTCCGATCCCCTCGCTAACCCCATCGGCATCGTCAACGCCTACAAAATCGACAGCACCATAAACACCCGATCTACCAGCATCACCACCGCCGCACCCATCATCCAACCGCCCTACGGGACCGGATGCCCCGTCTACACCCCGATCGAGAACGATTGACCGACACCCGCGACCTCGCCGACGTCGTGGGGTGGATGCGCCGCCACTACCCCACCCCGTACGACGTCATCGCGGCTACCGCAACCCACAGCTCAAACGGATGGAGCGTTGACACAACCATTCGAGCTACACCCACCTCCACTGACGAGGTAGTGAATCTCGACCAGTGGGACCCTGCCGCAATCGATTCCCTGACCACCGGAGGCGACCTTGCAGTCGAAGCCTTCGCGCTAATCTTGCACGCCAACCTCATCGAATGGTGGGATACGGAACGACCGAAAACGTCGACGCGATACTGAACCACTAAACAATGTGACGAATCAAGCATAAGATCCGAGCAGACACCCCCTGCGAGGCGACGGACGGAAAGCAGCTGATTGCTCCGTTGAGCGGCTCTTCACCGGCACGCCGACAGCATCACGGGCCGCCGACCGACTCGACCCTTCCCTCGGCAGCTCCCAGAACCGCGCCACCCCGGGCACGCTGCTTCAACTTCGATCCCATCGCCAACACTCCGACTCACGGTGGTATTGCAACGACCGGCTGAACCCAAGTCCCCCTAGCGGACACCTCCGGAGTAGATGAGGACAGCCGCTCCGGCGTCGAGGAGCCTCTCCGGCCCCTGTTCGATGCGCGAGGATTTGGACATGCGTACCGATAGGGAATCGCTCTCCGCGTCGAGCGGGAGCCTCGCGCCCGCAGCGCGAGGCTCCTCTGACCCGGCCCGGCTCGAACGGGCTGCCACCCTCACCGTGCTGCGGGCAGGACACCCCCTTACTGGATTAGGGGTGCCTTGGGCGGGCGCATTCGACGGTAGTGCGGCGCGAGCCTCGGAGGGCTAGTGCGTCGATGCGTCCGGCGTCCGATGAGGGGTCGTCATCCGGCCGCCCAGGATGGCCGCGCATGAGACAGGAATCTCGCGGCGCTGTTTGTCGCAATAGACCCGCCCGATGAGATGCCCGATGGTGGGGCGTCAACTGACACACTGAGCGCACGGTCGCTCGTGGGATACGCCGCGTCTCAACCGACAAGCAGGATGCGACCGCTTAGCGCGACGCGCTCCGGGCGGCCGGCGTCCCATCCGATCGGATCTACGTCGACTTGGGTCTGACCGGCCGGAACCGGGAGCGTCCCGCGCTACGAGAGGCGCTGGCTGCGTGCAACGCCGGATCGACTCTGCTCGTGACGAAGCTCGACCGGCTCGCGCGGTCCATCACAGACCGTCGCGACATCGTTGATGAGCTGACCCGCCGCGGGGTGAAGCTCAGCATCGGGGGATCGGTCCACGATCCGGAGGATCCGATCTGCTGGCTGCTGTTCGACGTGCTCGCGATGGTCGCGGAGTTCGAGGGGGATCTGATTCGTGCCCGCACTCGTGAGGGGATGAAGATCGCGAAGGCCAAGGGGCGTCTGCGTGGCCGTCAGCCGAAGCTGTCGCCGAAGATCGAGGCGCATCTGGTCGCAGAGCATCGTGCCGGGAACTGCACCGTCGCCGAGTTCGCGGCGGAGTTCAAGGTCGCGCGGTCGACGGTCTATCGGGCGGTGCAGCGGGCTGATGCGCGCGCCGCTGGCGCTGTCGCCCTGGCGCCGCCGACGGAGGGCGCATGATGTCGGGGGCGGAGAGGGTACCTGCGCTGGTGCCGGAGAGGGTGGAAGTGCTGCCCGGTTGGTCTGCGCTTACACGTGTTCTCAGCACCGGGTGGGGATCTCTCGCCCAGGCGATCGCCTGTATCTGGCTCTTCGTCGGGTTCGCGGTCCTTCCTCCGGGATCGCGTCTGCCCCTTTTCGTGCCGCTGGTGCTGTTCTTCGCCGCTCTCGCTTGGTCAATGATCTTTCTCGCGATCGGCACGTCCAGGGTCACCGGTGAGAAGGAAGCCGGTTACACGACCCTGGGGCTCGGGCGCATCACGGTTCCTGCGGTTGATGCGAGAACGGGCGTCGTCCTGCGGGCGGCAGGCGAGCCGCACTGCCGACTCGTCGGCCGGGTCCGGCACTCCACCGCCGACGCGTCCGCCGCTCAGTCGAACCGCGCGCCCTCCGGCCGCGGCGGCAGCACGAACAGGATCAGCAGGAACACGTAGCCGGCGATCGGCACGAGGATCGCGAGGATCCACAGCCCGCTGCGGTTCACGTCGTGCAGTCGCCGCCAGATCAGCGAGAGCGACGGGAGGAACGTCGCCAGCGCGATGGCGCCCGCGGCGAGCGACACCCAGAAGGTCTGGAACGGCGCGCCGCTCGGGTACGGGGTCAGCGTGAAGTCGAGGCGCCACGGGCCGCCGTCAGCCAGCTGCAGGAGCGCGGTGAGGACGCTGCCGAGGAGGATGATCCACCAGTACTCGGCCCGGCTCGCCCTCCCGCGGAAGCGGAGGTAGTTGCCGAAGAAGCGGCGGAGCGCCGCCATCGGCGGAGCCCCGTAGTAGGGGAGGGTCAGCGGCGGCTCGGGGGTGCTCGGGCTCATCGGGTTCCGTCTCTCATCCCTCGACCGTATCCCCTGCTCCCCGGGGCGCCGCGTCGTCCGTGCGGACGACATCCCGGTGTTCGCCTCGGCGGAACGGCGCCGTGTTCAGGACGCAGGAGGCCGCCGTGACCGCGACTGAGGAAGGCTGCCGTGCTCACGACCGAAGAAGGCTGCCGTGCTCACAGCGCAGGAACACCGCCGTGTTCACGAAGCTGGAGGCCGTTGTGAACACGATCAGCGGGTAGGAACCGCCTCCGCCCGCACCGCCGCCGTCGCCCGGGCGTCGACGATCAGGCTGACGACGAGCCCCACCGCGACGATGACGATCGCGACCCACGGCAGCACGTCGAGCCCGCTCGCGTCGATCGCCAGTCCGCCGACGACCGCGCCGCCGCCGATGCCGATGTTGAACGCCGTCGTCTGGAGCGCCGCGGCGAGGCTCCGCAGCTGGAAGGAGGAGGTGCGCAGCATCCGGGTCTGCAGCATCGCCGGGATGCCGCCGAACGCGATGTTCCAGATCACCGCGGCGACGACCACGGCCGTGGCGGCGCCGGTGCCCGCGGCGACGGCCAGGCCCGCGAGCGCCAGCACGACCGCGATCGCGGCGACCACGAAGCCCGAGCGGGGGAACCGGTCGGTCGCGAAGCCGGCCAGGACGAGTCCGACCGCCCCTGCGCCGCCGAACGCGAAGAGCACGAGCGGCACCGTGTCGGGGGCGAAGGAGGCGTTCTCGAGCCAGGGCGTGATGTAGGTCGAGAGGGTGTTCTGGCCGATCAGCACCAGCAGGATGACGACGCAGACGCCGATGATGCGGGGGAGCGTCCGGTCCTTCCGCGCCGGCAGGCGGATCTCGCCGGTCCGCAGCGGGATGTGGTGGTCGACCGCGGGCAGGAACTTCACCACGATCAGCGCGAGCACGAGCACGACGCCGCCGAGGATCGCGAAGGTGGGCCGCCAGCCGAACGCGTGCCCGAGCGCCGTGCCCAGGGGGACGCCGAGGACGAAGGCCGCGGATCCGCCGCCCGCCGTGATCGCGGTCGCGCGGCCGAGCTGCTCCGGAGCGACGAGGTGCGCGGAGTAGGCGGCGACGATCGCCCAGAAGAGGCCGTGGGCGAGCCCGCCGAGGATGCGCGCGCCGATGAGCAGCCCGAAGGTGGGGGCGAGCGCGGCGAGGACGTTGGCGACCGCGATGGTGCACAGCGCCACGAGGAGGAGGCTCTTGCGCGAGAAGCGCTGGGTCACCAGGGTCAGCGGAGTCGTCGCGACGACGACGGTCGCGGCGAAGATCGTGACGAGCTGGCCGGTGAGCGAGATGCTCACCCCGAGGTCGCGCGACATGTCGGGGATGAGCCCGGTCGGGAGGAACTCGCTCGTCACGGAGACGAAGACGGCGCCGGCGAGCGTGAGCAGGCCGATCCAGGGGAAGGCGGGGGCTTTCGCGGTGTCCTGAGGGTTCACGGTGTCCTGAGGTCGGGGGCGGGCTTGTGCGCCTCCGCCGACGCCGTGTTGATGATGGTGGCGCCCGCGGGCAGGTGCGGGAGGGCCGCGCGGATGATCCGGAACGGAG
>NZ_PSVU01000065.1:0-16681 GCF_002932515.1 Rathayibacter sp. AY1D5 | reverse complement strand
TACAAGCCGCGTCCTCGACGCCGACCGCCAGGTCCTCCGCGAATGGGACGAGGAGCCCGGCGACATGACGGACGAATCCGACGAGGAACTGATCGCCCTCGACCTCATCAGCAACCGCCGCGCGACCCTCGACTACACCGACTTCGGAGCGCCCATCGGCTCCACGACCCTGATCCTCCACACGCTCGCACTCTGAGCGCGTGCGCGGGCCGACCCGAAACGGGCCGGCCCGCACGAGGGGGAGAACCCCCTCGACCCCCCGGTCACGCGCGTGGAACGGCCACGTGCGCTCGAGCGGTGGTCAGCGGCGAGGACGCGGCTTGTACTTCTTCCCCGCCCGGATGTTCCGGTTCTCGATCACGCCGACGACCGCCAGGCCGGCGGCCACGGCGACGATCAGCAGCCACCCGAGGACGTTGAACCACTCACCGGTGAACGCCGCGTAGGTCTGCTCACCGGCGATCGCGAAGAGCATGAACGACAGCCCGAACCACACCATCCCGTTGCTGATCAGCGCAGCACGCGCGAGCTTGGTCTGAGGCTTCGACATGCGCCCACCCTCCCACCGGAGGCTGGACGTGTCCACGGGGCCGAGGCGGTTCTAGGGTGAGCGCATGAGCACCCCGACGCCCCGCGAGCTGCTAGCCGTTCACGTCGCCGCCGACCCCTCCGGGATCACCGCCACCTTCACCCTGGGCGACCCGCTCGAGCTGCCCAAGCCGGCCGGATGGTTCACCTACGGCATCGAGCTCACCGGCGCCGACGGCGCAACGGTGAAGCACTTCGGCGTCCGCCTCTCCGACGAGGAGACGAAGGCGTTCGTCTTCGAGTTTGAGAGCGCCACCCAGGCCAACTACGACGCCACCCACGTCACCGACCGCGGCGCCTCCCTCGTCGCCCGGTTCCCGGACTCCTCACTCGGCGTCGACGCGATCCGCTCCGTCACCGGATTCGCCACCATCGAGGGCGAGGACGTCGCCGCCGGCGTCACCGTGCAGCTGCTGACTTAGGAGGACGAGGGGAGCTGCCCTGTGATGACTGCGGACCCGACGTTGACCAGCACGTCGCGACCGATGCCCAGGAGTCCGTTCCGTGCCGCCACCAGGCGCTTGTGTTTCGGCGAGTCCTCTGGCGCGTTCTCCACGAGGGTATCGAGGGCGGCGATCAGTCGTTCGGCGGCGACGTCGGAGCTCGGCCACTGACCCGTCGCTTCAAGCCCCTTGGGGCGTATGCCGGTGACGTAGTTGTCGGGGCCGTCATTGGTGCTCGAATCCTTCACGATGAGGTGCTTGTGTCCGAGATTATTCAGCGCGAGTACAACGTCGTGCTGCGGCCGGCCGATGGCCTCAGCAACTTCCACCGCCTGCACGGAGCGTCTCTGTTCGAGCATCTGAGCGACCGCGATCAGTACGGGGTAGTCCCGACTAGCCCATACGTCAGCGAGGCGAGGCTGTTCGTCCACGATCAGCGATTCCGAACCGGGTCGGCTCGGAACCGAGCGAGCTCGTCGCGCCACGCGGCAACATCAGTTGCGGTCCGGGCGCTGCGCTCGTAGGTAGTGAGGCGATTCTCGATGCCCTCGACCCACTCGTTGAAGCGGCTGACGATAGTCGCGCGCATTCGCTGATCCGCGGAGGTCCCCTTGCTGGCCTGCTCGTGGTCCCAGTTCACCTTGCCGGCCGCGTAGAGCACTGCTGCCTTGTAGTGCTCATCAGAAAGCCATCCGGTCACCCACGGCTCCGCCCCAAGGTCGAGCGCGTCGACCTCGCTCTTGAACGCGGCAATCTTGGTCACCACCCTCGCCCACACGGACCCTGCGACCGGGGTGGATGTGGAGATCGACCCGGTGAAGGCCAGCAGCGAGGTGATGCGGTGGGTGCGGCTGCACCCCACGAACATTGCGCAGAAGGTCGCCGTAATCGTCGAGCACTTCCGTACGAACGTTCGCAGCGAGCTCGGAGGCCGCGCGAAGGCGATGGTGGTCACCGGGTCTCGGAAGGAGGCCGTGCGCTACAAGCTCGCCATCGACGCCTATCTGAAGGAGCACAAGCTCGACGGGCAGCTCGGGGCACTCGTCGCGTTCTCCGGGTCGGTGCTGGACGCGGAGTCGGGGCCGAAGGAGTTCACAGAGACGTCCACGAACGAGGGCCTGAAGGGGCGGTCGTTGGAGGCGGCGTTCGCGGGGGATGAGTTCCAGGTGATGATCGTCGCTAACAAGTTCCAGACCGGCTTCGACCAGCCCCTCCTGGTCGGCATGTACGTCGACAAGAAGCTCTCCGGCATCACGGCCGTGCAGACACTGTCGCGCCTGAACCGGGTGATCCCGGGGAAGGAGAACACGTACGTCATCGACTTCGTCAACGACCCGGACCAGATCCTCGAAGCGTGCCAGACCTACTACGAAGACGCCGAACTGACCCAGCCGTCAGACCCGAACATCATCCACGACATGCTGGCCAAGCTGCGCAGCATGAGCATCATCGACCCCCACGACGTCGACGCCGTCGTCGACGCGTGGCTCACCAAGTCCAGCCACAACACCCTGTACTCGCACATCAAGGCATCCCGCGACGTGTTCTGGACCCGCTGGAACGACGCCGTCGACACCGCCGATGACCTCGAGAAGGGCCGCCTCAACGAGTTCCGCGGAACGATCTTCGCGTTCGTGCGGGCCTACGACTTCCTGTCGCAGATCATGAACTACGGCGACACCGACATCGAGAAGTGGGCCATCTTCCTCCGCGTCTACCGCCGCGTCATCGAGCGGCAAGACGCAGAGCCGTCAGCGATCAACACCGACGACATCGTCCTCACCCACTACCGCCTCCGCAAACTCGACGCCCAGAACCTCGGGCTCACGACAGGGGAGCCCGGGCAGCTGGCCGGCATTACGGCTGCGGGGTCGGCTCAGCCGCGGGAGGCGAAGTACGGGCTGCTGCAAGACGTGATCGACAAGATCAACGGCCTGTTCGCCGGCACCGACGTCGACGAGATTAACGGCGTCAGCGCCACCGAGACGATCCTCCGCCACGTCGTCGACAACCTCAAGATCCAAGCCGAAGCGATGGCCAACACCCCCATCGACTTCGAAACCTCACCCGCCATCGCCGCAGAACTCGAAGACGTCATCTACGCCTCCGCCGCTGGCCACAGCAACGCCATGAAAGCGCTCTTCCAGAAAAGCGACTTCGCATCCATCGTCAACGTGCTCGTCGCCATGGGGCTCTACGAGAAAACCCGCGGCGAAGCCGAACGCGCGGCTAAAGCCAGCTGAATAACCTGCCGAAAGGTCGCTTGAGCGGGGAGTGCTAGTTGTTTTTCAGTTCCTGCTGGGGTTATGTCGCGTTTTCACTCAACTTAAACTGCGCCGTTGTAGCAGCGGCCTCTGGTGTTATTGAACTGCTAGCTCTGCTGCGCAAAGACCTGCGCCGTCGGCGAAGGTAACTCCCGTGTTTGCGGAAAACCCTGCAATGCAGTTTAGGATCTCCCACCCGGAAACGCCGCTAGACGACTGGACAGCCGCGACTGCACTACCAGCGCGTCTAATATTCTCTGTAGTGACCTCGGTATTGGTCGCACGCATCGCCCGCGTGACTGCAGTTTCCATTTCGGAGTAGGAATGATTCCCTTCGAGTACTACCGTCATCTGATAAATCGGATCGTCGTCGAGCGAGGATGAAGATGAGGTCGAGCTCTGAGAGGAGCAACTTCCGAACAATCCGCTGATTAGCACAAGAATCACTATGATTCCCAAGCAGCCTAAACAGCCTGTTTTCTTTGGTTGATTGCTTGTTGTACTCAAGGCTCTCCTGATGTTGCTGCTCTACATCCAGCGCGTGAGGTTGCCGTGGTAAGGCCGACGGCATCTGTGCTCGAATGTGGGGTCCGGTTGAAGGCAATTGAAGCAGACGGAGATCGGCTCAACGGCTTCGGCGACTCGCCAGCCCCGACCGCCATGTGTGTGCCCTTGCCTTGCCGAGTGTGGCTTGCCGGACGGGCAAGGGTGATCTGGCTCTGAAGTGCTCCCATACGTAGCGCCGCGAGGTCGCGTCCCCTTGGAAGGTCACGCTACCGCCCGATGTGCCGATCGCGCAGCCCTCGGTTCTGAGACAGTCGCCGTTGCTCGGCACCTGGTCGCCGCCTTGGAAAACATTAGCTTTCTGAGACAGTCTACTGGGGGTCGTTCCGAGGTTGGCCTGAGCCGGAACGGCGGAGGTCTCGCCGTCTCAACAATTTGTCTCGCAGTACTTCGTCTCAGCAGGGTGCCCGGAGGGGCTTTCCGAGTCAGAATGTGCTCGTGAGGCTTCTAGGTTATACGCGTGTGAGTACGTGGAGTCAGGACGCGCAGTTGCAGCTCGACGCGCTCGTTGCGGCCGGCGTGCAGAAGCGCGACGTGTTCGCTGATGTGACGTCCGGCAGCAAGACCGCGGTCGAGCGGCGCGGGATGAAGAAGCTCCTCGAGTACGCCGAGGACGGGGACACCGTCGTCGTCTGGAGAGTAGACCGGCTCGGCCGGTCGCTGATCGACGTCTTGAACACGGTGAACCTGTTGCGTGAGCGCGGCGTGCAGGTCCGGTCGATCTCCGACGGCATCGATCCGTCGACGTCGGCCGGTCGGCTGATGCTGAACATGCTCGCCACGCTCGCGGAGTACGAGCGGGAGCTCATCGTCGAGCGAGTCAACGCCGGCATCGCCGCTGCCCGTGCGAGCGGGACGCGCTTCGGCCGTCCTCGGTCGGATCCTGCGGTGATCGCGGACAAGCTCGCGATCGCCGCGGACGCTCGAGCGCATGGCCGCACGGCTGAGGATTCTGCCCGTCTCGTCGGGTGGAGTCGCGCGACGCTCTATCGCCACCAGGCGGACGCGGCTGGGCGCGCGGCTACTGGAGAGCAGTCGGCATCCCGGTAGGGGACTGCGCTGTGGTCGCGATTCGCTGGACTGCATGGACCCGGTCCTGTGCGGATCGTGAAAGGCGACGGCGGACGCCGACGGTGACGCCGATTCAGTGGACCGCGTCGTAGGCCTCCTGCGCGCGTGCGGGGATGGGGCCGCGCGGCGACACCTCGTGTCCGTTCTCAGCCGCCCATTCCCGGATCGCCTTCAGCCGTTGCGGGCCATTCTGCGTTCGGGCAGAGGACGCGGACGGCGCCGCGAAGCGTTCCCGGCGCACGCGGCGGCCGGCGGTCGCGTACTTCTCGGAAACACCGCGCAGCTCGGCCGCGTTCTCCGCGGACAGATCTATTTCGTAGTTCACGCCCTCGATCGAAAATTTCACGGTTCCACCGGCGGCGATCGCGGAGCCGTTCAGATCATCGATCAGAGTCAGCGTCTGTGCCATCAGGGGTATCTCCAAGCAGAGGGAAAGGGCGGCCGTCTTGTTTCCAGCAGTCGTCCACTCCCGGCCCGTCGCCCTGTTCTGTGCGGCGCAAACCTAGCCTGGCAGAGTAATGCTCGTAGCCGCGAGCGGACCGTGCGAGCCGCCTTCTCGGATCGGTTCAGCGGGTGCAAGTGGTCACGGTGTCGACCGGAGACGGCCGTGGAGCCGATGCCCGTCGACGCCGCGTCGTGGGCGGCGGGGAGGGATACGTCGCAGAGTTCTGCTTTTCGGGCGTCACTGGGCCAGTCCGCGAGAGCTGCCTATACCCGTGTCGCGGACAGTGCCGTTCGTACAAGCCGCCCGAGGTCTCGTGCGACCAGGCACTCCAGCCGGCGCCAGTCCTCAGCTGTGAGGAGTAGGTACTTGTGTCGCGCGAGCCCCCTCTCCCCTCGAATTCTTCAACGTCTGAGATGAAACGACCAGAATGATAAACATCTTCCGGGTTTCACATGGCGTTTTGGCTTCCAAGATCAAGAGAACTGAAGCGTTAGATGGCGGCTTCGGGTCGTGTGGATACTTTGCTCGCAAGGGGGTGGGGCGCAACCTGGATGAGAGCCGCAGGGAACACCTCATCAGGTGCTTCCCTGCGGCTATCATCGATAAGTGCGTTTATTGTCTAGAACTATTACTCGCCAAGATCTCGACGCGAACGGATAACAGAATAAACAAGGAGAGTCACGGCGCCGACAAGCGGAATCAGAACAGTGACCAGGAGCCAGGCCAACTTCTCACCACGTGGAGCGGAGCGCCTCCAGTTGACCACGAGAGCCAGCGTGGTCAGTGCTACATACAATGTGATCCAGGCATAGCTTGCGATGTCGAGTCCAAGCCCTGGGCTGATCTCATCTGTCGCGTTACTCATTGATGTTCTCCTTAGGACTGGGTCGCCCAGGCGCGGTCTCCGCCGACATTCAGAGCAACCCAGACGTTCCAGCTTCCCCAAGGAGCCGTCACGTCGCTCTGTCCTCGGAGTACTGCCGGGCCGGAGAACCCCTCACTCATCTTCTTGACCGTGAAAGTTGGGCTCGAGCACGTCATCGGGCTGCATCGCTGCCACGTCATGCCTGTTCCGATGATCTGATCGTAGCCGCCCTGAATAAGTGAGTAGCTGGCTACGAACCCGGCCTGGATCGCGCCGGCCGACCATGTCGCTGTGACCGAGCACCCATTCGAGTTCTGGTATCCCGAGCCCGTCTGCACGGAGCAACCGCCGATCTGAGCCATTGTGGCGACTCCTCCAGGAGTGCCGGATGGGCTCTCCACTGCAACAGTGTTCGCGGAACCGTCCGGAAAGATCGACACTGTCACGAGGTCTCCATCGTCGGCTAGCGGGCCATCTCCTATTTGAACGTAGGAGTGAGACGAAACGGGTTCCGCGCCCAAGAATGCGTCCACGGGCTGTCCGCTTTCGAGTTTGGAGACCAGCGCTTCGACGGTGGCAGGTTCGGTACCGAGTGATGCATAGCCGGCGCGCATATCCGCCCACGGATCTTCTGTCGGGGCTGCTGTCGAGAGCGGTGCGGCTGCTCCGGCGCCAAGAAGTACTGCGGCCACGCATGCAAGACCTCGGATCTTTTCGGAGAGGGTTTTGAGTTCGATCGACGACATGTCGTACTTCCCTTCAATCGGCGGGTTCTCGCCGGACGCAGGCTTGCATCCGCAGTCGCAGAACCGTCTCATTGAGGCTCGTGAGTGTCAAGAGTCATCGTCCGAGTGGCGGGATAAGTGGCGCACTCGGATATGGAGTTGTACTCGCCTTTCAGTGAGTGCGACTCTGGTTGTACTTGAAAGCCAAATCGGACCCGGCTTGCGGGCTCATTTTGCGCGGAAGCGGCGGGCTTCGCTCCGAGATGAAGGACAGAAGCGGTGCGGTAGCCGGAATCCGCGCCGAACGATCTCGAAATGACCACATGAGTATATTTCACGTTCTAAGGGAGAGGGGGCACTGTTGTGCTCATGACAAGTTCGAACTGTCGCAGAAGACCGGCGGAACCTCTTCAGGATCGGGCTCGTCGCTCACGAGCGGCGTTCGTCGCGGCGGCACGGGACGTCGTCATCGACGCCGGCCGAGATCGGGCGACGACTGCCGAGGTGGCCGCACGTGCGGGTGTCGGGATAGGAACTCTCTACCGATATTTCCTATATTTAGGAGACGTGCTCGAGGCCGTCTATGCCCAGGATGCGATCTATGCCAGATATCAAGCGGTGCTGAGAGCCGCGCACGCAGCGGCGAATTCTGAGGACTCCGAGACGCTCGCGGTGGAGGCTCTCCAGAAGCTCATAGAGGAACTGAGAGCGGAGTCGCTCCTCGAAAGCGATCTGCGTCTCTACGCTTAGTCGCAGGAGCCTGGCCGCGGCGCACGGAGGCGTGTCCGCCGGCACGAGGCCCCGGTTCGTCTACCGGACTCTCGCAGTGAAGTATTCGCCGGGGGAACTGCTAGCGCCCAGCGCCCGCCCGCTCCCCGAATTCCACGAGCTTCGCGAACAGGTCCTCGATCAGCCAGCGGGTGTCGAACGCCTCGCAGACCCGGATCGTGTGCGGTCCTGCGTCGGGCAGGAGCTCGCCGTCCGCGGAGAACCTCGGCGCGCGGCGCTCCCGCCAGCGCCCGCCGGCGGGGTTCATCACGGCGCCGATCGCCGGGCTGTCGCCCAGCGATCGGAAGTCGAGCGGACCGTACGGGATGGTGTCGTTGAACGCGATCAGCTGGTCCACCAGGTAGTCGCCGAGGGGGCTGGTTCCGCGCAGCCGCGTGCGGAGCTCGGCGTGCCCGACTCCGACTCCGGAGTACACGGGCATCGGGATCTGCCAGAGGGCGATGCCCGACTCGAGGACGCGGTTCGCGGCGTCGACGTCGTTGATCAGGTTGAACTCGGGGCTGTAGGCGGGGATCTCGTCGTAGGGCGGGCCGCCGACCCAGACGACCACGACGTCGCGCGAGGCGATCGACGGCTCGAGCAGCAGGGCGGCGGCGACGTCGGTCAGCGGCCCGAGCACGGCGATCCACAGGCGGCCCTCGTCGCGCAGCGCCTCGGCCACGATCAGGCGGGCGCCGTCCGACGCCGCCGCGGGCAGGGCCGACTCGGCGCCATCGACGACGGTCACCGTCGAACCCGCCAACTCCACGATGCGGTCGATCTCGGCGCGCGACTCCGCCATGCTCCCCGGCCGGCCGAAGTGCGCCGCCACTAGACCGCGGACGTCGAGGGTCTCGGTCAGCAGCGCCTGGACGATCGCGAACTGGTCGTCGGCCTCGTTCGCGGCGTCGGTGCTGACGATCAGGCGGTGCGGGGGAGGCGGGGTCATGCGGACTCGCGCTGCACGAGGGTCGTCGCGAGGATCGGCTGCCGGTCGACCGGGCGGCCCTGCACGACGGCAACGACGGTCTCGGCGGCGACGCGGCCCATGTCCTCCAGGGGCTGCCGGATGGTCGTGAGGGTCGGATCCGAGGTGGTCGCGATGACGACGTCGTCGAAGCCGATGACGGAGACGTCGGCGGGGACGCGGCGGCCGGACGCCTGGAGCACGCGGATCGCGCCGTTGGCCATCAGGTCGGAGGAGGCGAAGACGCCGTCGAGGTCGGGGTGGCGCTGCAGGAGGCGCGCCATCGCGGCGGAACCGCTCTCGAGGGTGAAGGCGCCGTGCACGATCGGGCTGGAGTCGAGGCCGAGCTCGGTCAGCTCGTCGCGCCAGCCGCGGATGCGGTCGCGGGCGGGCTCCATGTCGTGCGGGCCGGCGATGATGCCCAGGCGCCGGCGGCCGGAGTCGGCGAGCGCGCGGGCGGCGAGGCGGCCGCCTCCGTAGTTGTCGGAGTCGATGACGATCGCGTCCTCGGGCAGGGCGACGCGCGGGCGGCCGACCCAGGCGATCGGCACGGGGGAGTCGGCCAGCGCCTGGGCGAGGTGGGTGATCTCGTGCTGGAGGATCACGATCGCGCCGTCGACGGCCCGCGAGCGGAGGAAGCGGGGGATGCGGTCGCTGTCGTCGTGGTCGGCGGGCAGCAGCACGGGCTGCACCTCGCCGGCGTACAGGCCCTTAGCGGCGCCCTTCAGCACCGAGGTGAAGAACGTCCCGGTGAGGCTGTCGAGCTCGTTGAAGGCGACGATCAGGGCGATGGCCCCGGCCCGCCCGCCGCGGAGCATCCGGGCGGCGCTGTTCGCCTCGTAGCCGAGGGACTTCGCGGCGCGCTCGACCGCGGCGGTCATCCGGACGTCGACATTGGTGCCGCCTGCGAGCACCCGGGCGGCGGTGGCGCGCGAGACGCCCGCGGCCTGGGCGACGTCCACCAGCGTGGGTCGAGTCATGCTGCTTCCTTCTGCGAGGGGAGGTTCCGGCTTCCGCGCCTCCCCGCGGAGCACGGTGGGGAGAACGTCGGAGTGAAGACTCGCACGGGGCGGCGGGCGGCCGTCCGGAACTGCTCGATTTGCGAAACTTCCCTTTGATACTACGCGGAGATCGTTATCTCGCGGAGACCGGTTCTCGCTTGCATCGTGCTCGCGGGCGGGTTAGGTTGGCCGCCAAGAGATCGTTCTCTGAGGCCCGCCCTCACCGAAACCCTGCGAATCCCCAACGAAGAGGAATTGTCGTGAAAAGAAGCCTGACGGCCGTAGCCGCCGCAGCAGCAGTAGTCGCGCTCACCCTGACCGGGTGCTCGTCCGGAGGGGGAGGAGGCGCCTCGGACGACCCGAACGCCGAAGCCACCTTCTGGTCCTTCACCGGCATCAACGCCAAGGACAGCGTCGACGAGTACCTCGCGAAGATGCCCGACGCGAAGATCAAGCTCTCCGAGGTCGGCAGCACGACCGAGACCGCCACCGCCCTCACCGCGGCCCTCGCCGGCGGCAAGGTGCCCGACCTGGTCATGATCCAGAACGACGACCTGCCCCAGTTCGTCGCCAACAGCTCGAACTTCCTCGACCTGCGCACCCTCGGCGGCGACGACGTCGCCTCCACCTACCTCCCGTGGGCCGCCTCCGCCGCGACCGCCGACGACGGCTCCGTCGTGGGTGTCCCGACCGACGTCGGCGGACTGGGCTTCGCCTACCGCGCCGACCTCTTCGAGCAGGCCGGCCTGCCGACCGAGCCCGACCAGGTCGCCGAGCTCTGGAAGGACTGGCCGTCCTTCATCGAGACCGGCAAGAAGTACACCGAGGCGACCGGCAAGCCGTTCGTCGACAACATCGAGACCAGCGTCTTCTTCTCGACCGTCAACCAGGTCTCGGAGAAGTACTACTCGCCCGACGGCGAGCTGGTCTACGACACCAACCCGCAGGTGAAGGACGCGTTCCAGGTCGCCGTGGACACCAAGGACGCCGGCATCAGCGCCGGCATCGCCGCCTGGTCCTCGGGCTGGGCTCCGGGCCGCGCGAACGGCGCCTTCGCCGTGACGATCGCCCCCTCGTGGATCCTCGCCGGCATCAAGACCGACGCCCCCGACACCGCCGGCAACTGGCGCGTCACCAGCGTCCCCGGCATCGGCGGCAACTGGGGCGGCAGCGTCATCGCCATCCCCGCCCGCGCCGAGCACCCCGAGGCCGCCTGGCAGTACATCAAGACGATGATGTCGGCCGAGGGCCAGACCGACCACTTCAAGGCCTCGGGCACGCTGCCCGCCGCCACCGAGGCGGTCGCCAGCGAAGAGGTCCAGTCGTACACCGACCCGTTCTTCGGCGACTCGAAGATCGGCGAGGTCATGGCCACCTCCGTCGAGCAGTTCCCGTCCTTCTACAACGGACCGGACACCACCCCGATCAACGGGGCGCTCCTCAACACCCTCGTCGAGCTGGAGGCCGGCAACGTGACCTCCGACAAGGCGTGGTCGACCGCACTCGACACGGCCAAGCAGGCCATCGGCGGCTGATCGCCCCACCCACCCGAGCGGCCCGGCGCCTCGCGCGCCGGGCCCCTCCCCCCTTTCTCGACGGAGGTACTCCCGTGTCAACGGTGACAGCAGCACCACCCCGCAAGCAGCGCAAGCAGCCCAGCGCGCCGGTCCAGAAGGCCGCGCGGATCCGCAACTCCCTCTCGGAGCGGATCGCCCCCTACGCGTACGTCGCGCCCTTCTTCATCATCTTCATCGTCTTCGGGCTCTTCCCGCTCCTGTTCACGTTCTACGTCTCGCTCTTCGACTGGAACCCGATCGGCGAGCAGACCTTCGTCGGCATCGCCAACTTCCAGCAGCTCTTCGCCGACTCCCGGTTCTGGAACGCGCTGGTCAACACCTTCGGCATCTTCATCATCTCGACGGTGCCCCAGCTGCTGTTCGCCCTCTTCCTCGCGCACCTGCTGAACCACGCCCGCCTCCGCTGGGCGAACTTCTTCCGCATGGCGCTGCTGGTGCCGTACATCACCTCCGTCGCGGCGACCGCGATCGTGTTCGCGCAGATCTTCGACAAGAACTTCGGCCTGATCAACTGGTTCCTCGGCATCTTCGGACTGCCGTCGATCAACTTCCTCGCCACGAACTACGGCTCCTGGATCGTCATCTCGACGATGGTCTTCTGGCGCTGGTTCGGCTACAACACGCTCCTCTACCTGGCGGGCCTGCAGTCGCTGCCCCGCGAGATGTTCGAGGCGGCCTCCGTCGACGGCGCGTCCAGCTGGCAGCAGTTCCGCCACCTGACGATCCCGGCGCTGCGCCCGATCATCGTCTTCACCGTGATCATGTCGACCATCGGCGGTCTGCAGATCTTCACGGAGGCGCTCCTGGTGTCTCCCGAATCGGGCCTCACCTGCGGCGCCGGCCGGCAGTGCCAGACGCTGGCGCTCTTCCTCTACGAGCAGGGCTTCGGCCAGTTCAAGTTCGGCTACGGATCCGCCATCGGCGTCGTGCTGTTCGTGATCGTGGTCCTCGTCTCCCTCCTCAACTTCTACCTCTCCACCCGCACCCGGAAGGAGGCCGTCTGATGTCGGATGTGATCGACCAGGCCGTCCCGCAGACGCTGGCCCCCACGGTCCAGAAGGCACAGCTGCCGAAGCGGCGCGGGAAGGGCGGCGGAGTCGGCTGGCCGACCTACGTCTTCCTCGTGATCGCGGTGCTCGTCTCGATCTTCCCGCTCTACTACATGTTCGTCGTCGCGTCGGTCGGAGCGACCGCCGTCACGTCGATCCCGCCGCGCCTGTACCCGGGCACGAACTTCATGGCGATCGCCGAGAAGGTGTTCGACACCGTCCCGTTCATCGCCTCGATGCTGAACAGCCTCATCGTGTCGCTGAGCATCGCCGTCATCTCGGCGATCCTCTGCGCGATGGCCGGCTTCGCCTTCGCGAAGCTGCAGTTCCCGGGCCGCAACGTGCTGTTCCTCATCGTGCTGCTGACCATGACGGTGCCGGCGCAGCTGAGCATCATCCCGCAGTACCTGATCGTCTCGGCGCTCGACTGGGTCGACACCCTCCAGGCGATCATCGTGCCGGGCCTGGCCAGCGCCTTCGGCATCTTCTGGATGCGGCAGCACATGTCCACGACGGTCAGCGACGAGCTGATCCAGGCGGCCCGCATCGACGGCGCCAACTCGTGGCAGCTGTTCTGGCGCATCGCCTTCCCGGTGGTCCGCCCCGCGGCGTTCGTCCTCGGACTGATCACCTTCACCGCGGTCTGGAACGACTTCATGTGGCCGTTCATCGTCCTCAAGTCGCCGGAGCTGTTCACGGTGCAGATCGCGCTGAAGCAGCTGCAGGCCAACCGCTCGATCGACGTCGCCCTGGCGATGGGCGGATCGTTCATGGCCACCCTTCCGCTGCTGATCGCGTTCTTCTTCGTCGGCCGCCGGATGGTGTCCGGGATCATGGACGGGGCGTTCAAGGGCTGATGCACGACGCTTCCCCAGCACTGCCCGGGACGGACGCCGTGCGTCCTCCCGGGCGGGACTGGCGGGACCGCGCTCTGCCTCCGGCCGAGCGCGCCCGCCTCCTGACCCAGGAACTCACCCTCGAGGAGAAGGCGGCGCAGCTCGGCTCCGTCTGGCTCACCGACTCCGCCGACGACTTCGCCCCGAAGCTCGACGACGGGCCCGCCGCGGGCGAGGACCTCTTCACCGGCGGCCTCGGCCAGCTGACCCGCGTGTTCGGCACCGAGCCGGTCACCGTCCCGGAGGGCGTCCGCCGGCTCCGCGAGCTGCAGGAGCGCGTGGTCGCCGGCAGCCGCCTCGGCATCCCGGCCATCGCGCACGAGGAGTGCCTCACCGGCCTGGCCGCGTACGGCGCGACCGCGTTCCCCACTCCGCTCGCCTGGGCGGCCACCTTCCACGAGGAGCTCGTGGGCGAGATGGCGGAGGCGATCGGCTCGGACATGCGCGCCCTCGGCATCCACCAGGGCCTCGCCCCGGTCGTCGACGTCGTGAAGGACTACCGCTGGGGCCGCGTCGAGGAGACCCTCGGCGAGGACCCGTACCTGGTCTCGCAGCTCGGTGCCGCCTACGTGGCGGGGCTGGAGGGGACCGGCGTCGTCGCGACGCTGAAGCACTTCGCCGGGTACGCGGCCTCCCGCGGCGCCCGCAACCACGGACCCGTGAGCATGGGGCCGCGCGAGCTCGCCGACACGGTGCTGCCTCCGTTCGAGGCCGCGCTGCGGCACGGCGGCGCCCGCAGCGTGATGACCTCGTACACCGACATCGACGGGGTGCCCAGCAGCGCCAGCCGGCACCTGCTGACGACGCTGCTCCGCGACCGCTGGGGCTTCGAGGGCACGGTCGTCGCCGACTACTGGGCGGTGCCGTTCCTCCAGGCCATGCACCACGTGGCGGTCGACGCGGCCGACGCGGGGCGCCTGGCGCTGCACGCGGGGGTCGACGTCGAGCTGCCGCAGACGGCGGCGTACGGCGAGCTGCCGCGCCTGATCCGCGAGGGCGTCGTCGACGAGGCCGACCTCGACCGCTCCGTGGCCAGGCACCTGCGCCACAAGTTCGAGGCGGGCCTGCTCGACGGCGGCCCGCTGGTGCCCGAGGGAGCCGAGGACGTCGACCTCGACAGTGCCCGCAACCGCGCGATCTCGTCGCGGATCGCGGAGGAGTCGGTCGTGCTGCTGCGCGACGAGGACGTCGCGGGGCTGCTGTCCTCCGGCTCGCTCGCCGTCGTGGGACCGGCCGCGGACCAGTTCCGCAGCCTGGTCGGCTGCTACGCGTTCCCCAACCACGTGCTCTCCAAGCACCCCGGGCACGACCTCGGCCTGTCGATCCCGACGGTGCTGACGGCGCTGCAGGAGGAGTTCGGCGCGTCGCGCGTGCGCTTCGCGGAGGGCGGCTCGATCACCTCCGCGTCGACCGACGGCGTGCAGGAGGCGGTGGACCTCGTCCGCGGCTCCGACGCGGCGGTCGTCGTGGTCGGCGACATAGCCGGGCTCTTCGGCGACGGCACCTCGGGCGAGGGCTGCGACGCGGCCGACCTCCGCCTCCCCGGAGCGCAGGAGCCGCTGGTGACGGCCGTGCTCGAGACCGGCGTGCCCACCGTGGTGGTCGTCCTCTCGGGCCGGCCCTACGCGCTCGGAGCGTTCGGAGCGGCGCGCGGACTCGTGCAGGCGTTCTTCCCGGGAGCGGACGGGGCGGCCGCGGTCGCCGGCGTGCTCTCGGGCCGCGTGGCTCCGACCGGGCGGCTGCCCGTGCAGATCCCGCGGCTCCCGTCCGCGTCGACCACGTACCTGCAGCCGTCGCTCGGGCTCTCGAACCCCGGGATCACGGCGCTGGACGCGACTCCGCTCTACCCGTTCGGCTACGGGCTGACCCGCGGTGCGGTGACGTATACGGAGCTGGCGACGGCGGCGGAGCTGCCGGTCGGCGGATCGCTCGACGTGGCGGTATCGCTCCGGAACGACGGCGCCGACACGGTCGAGGTGGTGCAGCTCTACGCGGGCTACCCGACCTCGGCGGTGGTGCGGCCGGTCGCGCAGCTGATCGGCTTCGCGCGCGTGCCGATCGCGGCGGGCGAGACGCTGACGGTGCACTTGCACGTCGACGCGGCCCGGCTCGCGGTGACGGGGGAGGACGGCCGGCTCGCCGTGGACCCGGGGCCGCTGCGGCTGACGGCCGGCGCCTCGGCGGCGGACGCGGCGGTGACGGCGGAGGTGTCGATCACGGGGGAGCGGCGGCTGCTCGCCGAGCGGGCGCTGCGGACCCCCTGGTCGGTGGCGCGAGGCTGAGCGGTCGGCGCCTCAGGGGGGAGGCGCCGGCCGCTCGCGGGGGGCGGGCCGGCGGTGCCGGCTCGCGAGTCCGCAGAAGTCGCGGTACTCGCGCGCGAGTCCTGCGACTTCTGCGGGGTCGTCGGCCCGGAGCGCGACGGCCGCGTAGCACCGCAGGCGCACAGCGCAAGGGGCCCGCGCAAGCCGGGGGCCCGGCCTAGCGTGGAAGGAGCGGCGCCGCCGGTGGCGGGCCGCGGAGAAGACCGATGCAGAGGAGAGTCATGCCCGCCCTGACCGACACGTTCACGCTGTCCAACGGAGTCGCCATCCCGAAGATCGGATTCGGCACCTGGCAGATCCCCGACGGCCCCGAGGCCTACGACGCGACGACCGCCGCGCTCGAGGCCGGCTACCGCCACATCGACACCGCCCGCGCCTACGGCAACGAGGCGAGCGTCGCCCGGGCACTGCGCGATAGCGGCGTCCCGCGCGACGAGGTGTTCATCACCACCAAGCTCCCGGCCGAGGTGAAGGACTACGAGGGCGCGAAGGCGAGCTTCGAGACCACCATGGCGGCGCTCGAGCTCGACCACGTCGACCTGTACCTCATCCACGCCCCGTGGCCCTGGCAGGACATGGGCTCCGACCACCGCGAGGGCAACATCGCGGCGTGGAAGGCGATGGAGGAGATCCTCGAGGCCGGTCGCTCGCGCGCCATCGGCGTCTCGAACTTCCAGGTCGCCGATCTGGAGTCGCTGATCGCGGCGACCGACGTGGTGCCGCACGCCAACCAGATCCGCTGGTTCGTCGGCAACACCCAGGACGAGACGACCGCGTACTGCAAGGAGCACGGCATCCTCGTCGAGGGGTACTCGCCGCTCGCGACGGGCGGCCTGCTCGACAACTCCGACATCGGCGAGATCGCCGCGAAGTACGACAAGTCGGTGGCGCAGCTCTGCATCCGCTACCTGCTCGAGAAGGACGTGCTGCCGCTGCCGAAGTCGACGACGCCCTCGCGCATCGTCGAGAACGCCGACGTCGACTTCGAGATCTCGTCCGAGGACCTCGCGCACCTCGACTCGCTCGTCGACACGGAGTCCTGACCCGCGGTCGCCCGCTCCTGACGGTCCGGAGGCCGTCGCACTCGAGCTCGAGTGCGGCGGCCTCCGTCGTCTCGGCGCGTCCGCCGCCGCCTCC
>NZ_PSVU01000064.1:0-16802 GCF_002932515.1 Rathayibacter sp. AY1D5 | reverse complement strand
GCTCGCTGAGGGCGCTCTCGTCCTCGACGAGCAGGATGCTGGTCACGCGTGTTCTCCTATCGGGGCGGTCGCCGCGAAGGGCGTCCGGGCGGGGTCGGCCGTCGGGGTGACGGTCGGCGTCGCGGAGGGAGCGGGAGTCAGCGTCGAGTAGGCCTCGAGGGCGTTCGTCAGGACGGGGACGAGGAGCTCCTTGCCCTGCTCGGAGCCGTACTGGAAGTAGACGGGGAGCAGGCCGCCGGGAATGGTGTCGATGTCGTCCATCTGGACGGCCTCGGTGCTGTCGGGGCGGACCTCGGTGCGGCCGGGGACGGCGTCGACGGTGTCGCTGGTGCGGCCCGCGGAGCCCTCGTACTGCACCTCGACGCTCAGCGCCTCATCGGTGGAGTTCACGAGCGTCACGATCAGGGTGCCGGCCTCGCCGTCGTCCGAGACGATCATCGCGTTGCGGATGGCGAGATCGCCGATCGTCGCGCCGACTCCGTCGCTCGGGTCGTAGATCTTGCGCGTCGCCTGCGGGGCGACGAGGTTGCAGCCGGCGGTAGCGAGGGCGACGCCGACCGCGAGAACGACGGATGCAGCGATACGCGCCTTCACAGGAACCTCCAGATCGTCGGCCCCGCTCGCCCCGGACAGGGCGACTTCACTGTGCACGAGCCGACACCAGGCTAGCGTAGCGAGCACCGCGGCTCCGCCCGTCCGGACTCCCGTCCCGCTCGGCGCGCATGGTAACCTGTCCGCCGCTGAAAGGACGTCGCATGCAGTTCGAGGTCGGAGAGACGGTCGTCTACCCCCATCACGGAGCCGCCACGATCGCCGAGGTGAAGACCCGGACGATCAAGGGCCAGGAGAAGACGTACCTGAAGCTCCGCGTCGCGCAGGGCGATCTCGTCATCGAGGTGCCCGCCGACAACGTCGACCTGGTCGGCGTCCGCGACGTCATCGGCCGCGATGGCGTCGAGCGCGTGTTCGAGGTCCTGCGCGCCGAGGTCGTCGAGGAGCCGACGAACTGGTCGCGCCGCTACAAGGCCAACCTCGAGAAGCTCGGGTCCGGAGACGTCGTCAAGGTCTCCGAGGTCGTCCGCGACCTCACCCGCCGCGACCGCGACCGCGGCCTCTCGGCGGGGGAGAAGAGCATGCTCGCCAAGGCCCGCCAGATCCTCGTCTCCGAGCTCGCCCTGGCCGAGAAGACCGACGAGGACGCCGCCTCCGTGCTCCTCGACGAGGTCCTCGCATCCTGAACGGTCCGGCCGGCGCGCCGACCGCGGCCGTCGTCGTCGTCGCCGCCGGCAGCGGCACGAGGCTCGGCCGCGAGCGCCCCAAGGCCTACGTCGACTGCGCGGGGAGGACGATCCTGGAGCGCAGCCTGCGCACGGTGCTGCTGCTCGCGGAGCCGGTCCAGATCGTCGTCGTGGCTCCCGCCGCCCTCCTCGAGGAGACGGCCGCTCTCGCGCACGCCGCCGGCGCCCCAGACGGCTCCGTCAGCGTCGTCGCCGGAGGCGCCAGCCGCCAGGAGTCGGTCGCTCGGGGGCTCCGGGCGCTCGGCCCGACCGTCGAGACGGTGCTCGTGCACGACGCCGCCCGCGCCCTCACGCCCGTCGACCAGTTCGAGCGGGTGATCGCGGCGGTCCGGGAGACGGGCGGCGGAGTGATCCCGGGTCTGCCGGTCACCGACACGATCAAGCGCATCCGCGCCGACGGCGGGATCCTCGGCACGGTGGACCGCTCCGAGCTCGCCGCGGTGCAGACGCCGCAGGGCTTCCCGCGCTCGCTCCTCGACGAGGCCTACGCCTCGGCGGAGGAGGAGTTCACCGACGACGCGGCGCTCCTCGCCTCGCGCGGCGGTCGCTCGGTCGTCGTCGCGGGCGACCCGCTCGCCTTCAAGATCACCACCCCCTGGGACCTGGCCCGCGCCGAGCAGGTGCTCGCACCGCCGCCCGTCGTCGTCGTGCCGCGCGTCGGCATCGGCACGGACGTGCACGCGTTCGACGACGCGTCGCCGCTCTGGCTCGCCGGGCTGCACTGGCCGGGGGAGCGGGGCCTGTCCGGGCACAGCGACGGCGACCCGGTCGCCCACGCGATCTGCGACGCGCTCCTGGCGGCGGCGGGTCTCGGCGACATCGGCTCCCGCTTCGGCACGGCCGACCCGCGCTTCGCGGACGCCCACGGCGAGGTCTTCCTCCGCGCGACCCGCGAGCTGGTGGAGGCCGCCGGCTTCGCCATCGGCAACGTCTCGGTGCAGCTCATCGGCAACCGCCCGAAGTTCTCGCCGCGGCGCGAAGAGGCGCAGAGGCTGCTCTCGGAGCTGCTCGGCGCACCGGTCAGCGTCGCCGCCACCACCTCGGACGCGCTGGGCTTCACCGGCCGGGGCGAAGGGGTCGCCGCGACCGCGACGGCACTCGTCCTCCCCACCCCCGCTGTCGCCCGGTAGTCCCCGGGCGGAGCCGCCGACCCGGCCGGGAGCGGTCCGCCCGGTAAACTCGCCCGCGTGACTCTGCGACTGCATGACTCGAAGGCCCAGGCCCTCGTCGATTTCGTCCCCCTCCGCGAGAACGAGGTCGGGATGTACGTCTGCGGACCCACCGTGCAGTCCTCGCCCCACATCGGGCACCTGCGCTCCGCCCTCGCCTACGACCAGCTGCGCCGCTGGCTGGCGTACCGCGGCTTCCAGGTCACCCTGGTGCGCAACGTCACCGACATCGACGACAAGATCCTCGCCATCGCCGAGGACGCGCGGCGTCGGGCGCCCGAGGGCGCGCCGGTCGAGCAGTGGTGGGCCCTCGCCTACCGCGTCGAGCTCGAGTTCACCGCCGCGTACACGGCCCTCGGCATCCTCCCGCCGACCTACGAGCCGCGCGCGACCGCGAGCATCGCCGAGATGATCACCCTCATCCAGACCCTGATCGAGCGCGGTCACGCCTACCCGGCGCCCGACGACTCCGGCGACGTCTACTTCGACACGCGGTCCTGGCCGGACTACGGCTCGCTCACCCACCAGCGCCTCGAGAGCATGGAGGCGGCGACCGACGCCGACCCGCGCGGCAAGCGCGACCCGCACGACTTCGCTCTCTGGAAGGGCGCCAAGCCGGAGGAGCCCGAGTCGGCCGCCTGGGCCTCGCCGTGGGGCGCCGGGCGCCCCGGCTGGCACATCGAGTGCTCCGCGATGTCGACGAAGTACCTCGGCACCCAGTTCGACATCCACGGCGGCGGGCTCGACCTGCGCTTCCCCCACCACGAGAACGAGCTCGCCCAGTCCAGCGCCGCCGGCCACGCCTTCGCCAGCTACTGGCTGCACAACGGCCTCGTGTCCGTCATCGGCCAGAAGATGAGCAAGTCGCTCGGCAACTCGGTGTTCGCCTCCGAGCTGCTCGAGGCGGCCCGCCCGCTCGTCGTCCGCTACTACCTCGGCTCGGCCCACTACCGCTCCACCCTCGAGTTCCACGACGGAGCTCTCGAGGAGGCCGAAGCGGCGCTGGAGCGGATCGAGGGCTTCCTCGAGCGCTCCCGCCGCCGCCTCGACGGCACGCGGTTCGCCGCGCTCGGCGAGCCGGTGGTCCCGGAGGAGTTCGCCGAGGCGATGGACGACGACCTGTCCGTCCCGCAGGCCATCGGCGTCCTGCACGAGACCGTGCGCGCCGGCAACGCCGCCCTCGACGCCGAGGACCTCGGCTCCGTCTCGGCCCTGCGCACCCAGGTGCTCGCGATGGCGGCCGTGCTCGGCATCGACCCGGAGGCGCCCGAATGGGCGCGCTCCGACGACGAACCCTCGTACCGCGCGCTCAGCGTGCTGGTCGACCGCCTGGTCGCCGAACGCCAGACCGCGCGCGAGCAGCGCGACTGGGCGAGCGCCGACCGCATCCGAACCGATCTCGCCGCGGCGGGAATCACGATCGAAGACACCCAGACGGGTGCGCATTGGAGTCTCGATGGCGAATAAGCCCGGCCGCCCCGGAGCGGTCCGAAAGAAGAGCAAGGGCAAGGCCGTCGGTTCCGGCGGTCAGGGCCGTCAGGCCCTCGAGGGCAAGAAGCCCACGCCCAAGGCCGAGGACCGGCCCTACCACCCCGCAGGCAAGGCGAAGCTCGCGCGCGAGCGCTTCGTCGCCGCCGGCGGCAAGGGCCGCCCCGGCGGAGCCCTCTCCGCGGCCGCCCGCGGACAGGGGCGGCCCGCCCCGTCGCGCAAACCCAAGAGCGGCGACGACTTCGAGATGGTGACGGGCCGGAACTCGGTCCTCGAGGCGCTGCGCGCCAGCATCCCGGCCACCACCCTCTACCTCGCGACCCGCATCGAGATGGACGACCGGGTCAAGGAGGCGCTCAAGATCGCCACCGCCCGCGGCCTTCCCGTGCTCGAGGTCATGCGCCCGGAGCTCGACCGCCTCGCCGGCCCCGACTCCGTGCACCAGGGCCTCGTGCTGAAGGTGCCGCCCTACGAGTACGCCCACCCGAGCGACCTGCTCGAGCGCAGCGTCTCCCGCGGAGCGGTCCCCCTCCTCGTCGCCCTCGACGGCATCACCGACCCGCGCAACCTCGGAGCGATCATCCGCTCCGTCGCCGCGTTCGGCGGACAGGGCGTCATCGTCCCGCAGCGCCGCTCCGTGGGCCTCAACTCCGCCGCCTGGAAGACCTCCGCCGGAGCCGCCGCACGCATCCCCGTCGCGATGGCGTCCAACCTCACCGCCATGATCAAGGACTTCAAGCGCGCGGGCGTCTTCGTCATCGGACTCGACGGCGACGGCGACGTGATGCTCCCCGGCCTCGAACTCGCCGACCGGCCGCTCCTCGTCGTCGTCGGCAGCGAGGGCAAGGGCCTCTCCCGCCTCGTCACCGAGCAGTGCGACGCCGTCGTCTCCATCCCGATCAGCTCCGCCACCGAATCCCTCAACGCCGGGATCGCGGCGTCGGTCGCGCTCTACGAGATCTCCAAACTCCGCTCCGCCTCCGAGTAGCGCGGGCGCCGGCACGGCGATCTGCGGCGTTGTCGTCGGGCGCGATACCGCCGGTATCGCTTCCTCCTCCGCCTTGCAGCTCACAGCGCGGGCGCCGGCACGGTGATCTGCGGCGTTGTCGTCGGGCGCGATACCGCCGGTATCGCTTCCTCCTCCGCCTTGCAGCTCACCGCGCCGGCACCCGCGCTCCAGGTCTGGATGTCAGGGGCGCCGCCTGCGGCGAGCGGACAGGGGCGCCGCCTGCCGCGAGCGAGCCGGGGGGATGCGAAGAGGGCCCGTGCTGACAGCGCGGGCCCTCTTGCGGTGGTGGGGGGGGTCAGACGTTCTTCGTCCAGTCGACGTCGGCGTCCTCGTCGGTGAGCTCGGCGTCGCCGGACTCGTCGAGGACGAGGTTCGGGAGGGTCAGCGCCTCGGTGGGAGGAGCGATGACCGTCGCCTCGTCGCGGCGGTGACGCAGGATGTCGTTCACGTAGGCGGTGACCGCCTCCGCCAGGGGGACGTCGCGCGCCTGCTGCTGCGACATGAACCATCGGTGCTCGAGCAGCTGGTGGAACATCTCGGCCGGCTCCAGGCGGCCCTTGAGATCACGGGGGATCGATCGGATGACCGGCTCGAACACCTGCGCCAGCCACTCGTGCGCCACCATCTCCTCGTCCAGGCCCTGCTTGTCGTAGGTCGCCGTGTACGAGTCGAGGTCGTTGAGCAGGCGTCGCGCCTGGTTCTCCTGCGCGTCCAGCCCGGTGAGACGGAGCAGCCGCCGCTGGTGGTGGCCGGCGTCGACCACCTTCGGCTGGATGCGCACCGTCGACCCGGCCTCGTCGGTCTTGATCGCGAGCTCCTCGATGTCGAAGCCCAGCTCGTTCAGCCGGTTCACGCGGTCGTTGATCCGCCAGCGCTCCGACGTCGCGAACGACTCGGCACCGGTCAGCTCCTTCCAGAGGCTGCGGTACGCCGCGACGATGCCGTCGGAGACCGTGATCGGATCGAGGTCGTCGTCGACGCGACCGCCGGCCTCGAGGTCGAGCAGCTCGCCGGCGATGTTGACGCGGGCGATCTCCAGATCGTTCTCGCGCTGGCCGTTCGAGAGGCCGCCCGAGTAGAGCTGCCCGGTCTCCGCATCGACCAGGTAGGCGGCGAAGGCGCCGGCATCGCGCCGGAAGAGAGTGTTCGAGAGCGAGACGTCGCCCCAGAAGAAGCCGATCACGTGCAGGCGGACCAGGAGGAGCGCCAGCGCGTCGACCAGACGGGTCGCCGTGTCCGGCCGCAGCGTCTGCGAGAAGAGCGCCCGATAGGGGAGCGAGAACTTGAGGTGACGGGTGACGAGCACGGCGGGCAGGGCCTCGCCCTCGTCGTCGGTGCGGTTCGTGATCACCGCGCCCGGAACCACGCACGGCACGTCGAGGCGCTGCAGCGTCTTCAGCATCTCGTACTCGCGCCGCGACATCTCGGCGGTCGTCTCCTTGACGGCGACGACGTGTCCGGAGAGGTGGGCGAAGCGGACCGTGTGCCGCGAGATGCCCTTCGGCAGGGCGGCGATGTACTCGTCGGGCCAGTCGTCGAGCCGCAGGTTCCACGGCAGGTCGAGCAGGGCCGGGTCGACGGTGGCCGAGGTGATGTTCAGGGAGCCGGACATGGTGCGCCGTTCGTGTCGCGTGTCGGACGGTGGGGGAGCCGCAGACGACGCTGCCGCCGCCCTGGAGGGGACGGCGGCAGCGTGCGGTGCAGGAGGAGGCTCAGGAGAGGCGCTCGCCCGACTCCGCGTCGAAGATGTGCACGCGGTGGTTCGCGGTCACGTACACGCGGTCGCCCGCGGTCGGGTGCACGCGGCCGTCGACGCGCGCGACGATGTCGGTGCGGCGGCCCTCGACCTCGGTGTGGCCGTAGAGGTAGCCGTCCGAGCCGAGCTCCTCGATGAGGTCGACCTCGATCGGCAGTCCGCCGGGCTGGGTCGAGACGGTGACGTCCTCGGGGCGCACGCCGAGCGTGACGACCTTCTGGCTCGTCTTCGCGAGCGCCTCGCGGGCGATCGGGAGGACGGTGTCGCCGAACTTGACGCCGCCGTCGGTGACGTCCGCGTGGAACAGGTTCATCGCGGGCGAACCGATGAAGCCGGCCACGAAGACGTTGTTCGGGTTCTCGTACAGGTCGCGGGGCGAGCCGACCTGCTGGAGGAGGCCGTCCTTGAGGACCGCGATGCGGTCGCCCATGGTGAGCGCCTCGGTCTGGTCGTGGGTGACGTAGACCGTGGTGATGCCCAGGCGGCGCTGCAGCGTGCCGATCTGGGTGCGAGTGGACACGCGGAGCTTGGCGTCGAGGTTCGACAGCGGCTCGTCCATGAGGAAGACCTGGGGCTTGCGGACGATGGCGCGGCCCATCGCGACGCGCTGGCGCTGGCCACCGGAGAGCGCCTTCGGCTTGCGGTTCAGGTAGGGCTCGAGGTCGAGCATCTTCGCGGCCTCGAGGACCCGCGCGGCGCGCTCGTCCTTGTTGACGCCGGCGATCTTGAGCGCGAAGCCCATGTTCTCGGCGACCGACATGTGCGGGTAGAGCGCGTAGTTTTGGAAGACCATCGCGATGTCGCGGTCCTTCGGCGGAACGTCCGTGACGTTGCGGTCGCCGATGAGGATGCGGCCCTCGTTGACCTCTTCGAGGCCGGCGAGCATGCGCAGGGAGGTGGACTTGCCGCAGCCGGAGGGGCCGACGAGGACGAGGAACTCGCCGTCGCCCACCTCGAGGTTGAGCTTGTCGACGGAGGCGCGAGTGGCCCCGGGGTAGACGCGGGACGCGTGGTCGAAAGTTACGGACGCCATTGTTCTTGCTCCTTCACCGGCAGGTACGTGCCGGACGATCCGAGTGAATGGAAGTGATGGTCATCATCGCGTGGGCGACTCCGACCAACCGTCACAGTATGCCACGGGGCCGACAGTCGTCGGTCGGGCACCGCGTATCCGTCGTTTGGAGGTTTCCCAGGGCTCGCGCGTAGGATTCCGGCGAGTCGCGCCCGGCGACCCCCTTCTTCCCCTCTCTCATTCGGAGCGTTCTTGTCATGACCACCGGCGGAGCCAACGACCGTCTCTCGAAGAACCAGCGACGAGAGGCCGCCCGAGAGAAGGCGCGCCGCCTGCGCGAGCAGCAGAAGCGCCGCGACCGCGTGAGCCGCTTCGCCCTGCAGGGCGGGCTCGCCGCCGTCGTGATCGCGGTCGTCGTGATCGTGGTCTTCGCCGTCACCTCGAGCATCCGCCCCGCGGGTCCGGGCCCGGCGAACATGGCGAGCGACGGTGTCGTCATCGGCGAGAACATGGTCGCGCAGACGAGCGGCGCCGTCGCCGCCGACGGGACGCCCACCCCCAGCGCGCTCGACACCTCTGCCGGCACGGTCGACATCCGGGTCTACCTCGACTACCTCTGCCCCTACTGCGGCCAGTTCGAGAAGACCAACGGCGACCAGATCAAGGAGTGGGTGACCAGCGGTGCCGCGACGGTCGAGATCCACCCGATCGCCATCCTCACGACCCGCTCCAACGGCACCAAGTACTCGGAGCGCTCGGCCAACGCCGCCGCGTGCGTCGCGGACCGCTCGCCCGACTCCTTCTTCGACTTCAACTCCCTGCTGTTCGCCAACCAGCCGGCGGAGGGGACCGACGGACTCTCGGACGACCAGCTGAAGGACTACGCCTCGCAGGCCGGCGTCGAGGACACGGCGGCCGTGAACACCTGCATCGACGACCAGAGCTTCGTGAGCTGGGTCCGCGCCGCGACCGAGCGCGCCACCTCGGGTCCGCTGCCCGGCACGGACGTGCCCGCTGTCACGGGCACCCCGACCGTCCTGGTCAACGGCGAGGCGTACTCGGGCTCGCTGACCGACCCGGACGCCTTCAGCTCCTTCGTGCTCTCGGCCGCCGCCGACTCCTACTCGTCGGCGACTCCCGCGCCCACCTCCTCCGAGACCCCGGCGCCGAGCGACACGCCCGCCTCGACCGAGGCCCCCGCGTCGACCGAGGCCCCCGCGTCGACCGAGACGCCCGCGTCGACCGAGACCCCGGCTCCCGGCGACGCCCCGGTCTCCACCGAGGCTCCGGCCTCCTCCGAGCCGACTCCGGCCGCCGCCGGCTGAGCCCCGGACGCGCACGAGCCCCGCGCATACAGAAGGCCCCGACCGCACACAGCGGTCGGGGCCTTCCTCTCTCCTGAGCCGACGACGGGACTTGAACCCGTAACCGCCCGATTACAAGTCGGGTGCGCTACCAATTGCGCCACGTCGGCAGGTGCGCTCGCGCGCCCGGCCACCCTATCGCGGGCCCCGGATCCGCCCGGATCGGGGCCCGCCGCGTCTCACGGTTCGAGGATGCTGAGGTGCCGCTCTGCGGGAGCGGGACGCTTGGGGCCGCCGATCTTCCCGTCGGGACGGCCGACGTAGAGCCAGCCGAGCAGCTCCTCGCCCTTCTCGAGGCGATGCGCCTTCCGCACGGCCTTGTCGCGCGTGTAGGAGCCGGTGCGCCAGAAGACACCCCAGCCCGCCTCGTCGAGCAGCAGGCTCAGGAGGTGGGCGACGCCCGAGGCGACGGCCTCCTGCTCCCAGGCCGGCACCTTCGACTTCTTGACGCTCACCACGACGGCCAGCAGCAGGGAGGCGCGGTGCGTCTTCTCGATGTACTTCCGCGGGTCCTTCTTCGCCCCCGAGGCGACCGCGAAGCTGCGGCCGACCCGGTCGCGGGCGGCGCCGCGGATCTCGATGACCCGCCACGGGCGCAGCGAGCTGTGATCGGCGAGACGCGACGCCGCCGAGACGAACGCCGCGATCTCGTCGTGCCCCGGAGCCTCCGGCGTCACCTTCGAGCGCGATCGGCGCGCGAGGACGGCCTCGAGCACGGGGGAGGAGGACACGGTCACTCGCCCTCGGCCTGGAAGTTCAGGGCGATCGAGTTCATGCAGTAGCGGTCGCCGGTGGGCGTGCCGAAGCCGTCGGGGAAGACGTGTCCCAGGTGGGATCCGCAGTTCGCGCAGCGGACCTCGGTGCGGACCATGCCGAGGGTGCTGTCCTCGATCAGCTGGACCGCGTCCGGGTTCACGGACTCGTAGAAGCTCGGCCAGCCGCAGCCGGAGTCGAACTTGGTGCCGCTCTTGAAGAGCTCGGCGTTGCAGGCGGCACAGGTGTAGAGGCCGGAGCGGTGCTCGTCGAGCAGCTCGCCGGTCCACGGGCGCTCGGTGGCCGCTTCGCGCAGGACCGCGTACTGGTCGCGGTCGAGCTCCTCGCGCCACTCGGCGTCGGACTTGTTCACGGAATACGACGACATGGGTCTCCCTCGGAATCCTCGTCAGTGTACGGGGGCGGTCGCGCCCCTCCACCTGGTCCAACCCCCGGGACGACGGCTCCATTCCGCCTCCACGGGCTCTGGAGGAGACTCCCCGCCGGCACGCCGCGACGCGGTCACGAGCCGTTCGGAGCGCCTCCCCTGCGGTGGCGTCACGCCTGCCTACCCTGGGGGGATGAGCAGGACGACGGACCCGAGGCCGGGCACCGGTCTGTCCGAGCGCGAGCTGCGGGTGCTCGCCTTCGAGCGCGAGTGGACGGCCCGCTCCGGGGACAAGGACGACGCGATCCGCTCCCAGTTCGGACTGTCGGCCGCCCGCTATTATCAGGTGCTCAGCGCGGTGCTCGCCTCTCCGGCCGCCCTCGCGCACGACCCGATGCTCGTCACGCGGCTGCAGCGCATCCGCGACCAGCGCGCCGGCGCCCGCGCCTCGCGACGCCTCGGGCGCCTCGAGTAGACGAGCTGCTCGAGTCCACCAACGGAAGGCCGGCCGTACCCCCGATGTCGAACACGCACCCGAGAGACCGCTTCGACGAGGTCCCGGCGACGGAGGTGCGCGTCGGCGCCCACCGCCGGCCGCCGGCCCCTCACGCCCGCGCGTCCGCCCTCGCCTGGGCCGCGCTCGCCACCGGAGTCATCGTCCTGCTCGGCTTCATCGGGCTGCTGGTCATCGACGACCGGGTGCAGTTCACGGACGTCTTCACTCCGCCGACCGCGACCGTGGAGGCGACCCCGACCGCCGCCGCGACGCTCGATCCCGATCTCGCCGTCGCCGTCCTCAACGGCACCGCCACCGTCGGACTCGCCGCCAGCGCCGGCGACGCCCTGACGACGGCCGGATGGAGCGTCCCGACCGTCGCGAACGCGAACACCGAGGACATCGCCGCCACGACCGTCTACTACACCGACCCGGCGCTCGAGGGAGCGGCCCACGGTCTCGTCGACTCGCTCGGAACGGGGACCGTCCTACTCTCGCAGGACTTCGTCGAGACGGGCTCCGTCGTCGTGGTCCTGGGGGCCGATTACGCCTCCGAGCAGGGCTGATCGGGGCCCTCTGTTACGGGCACGTTTCCTCCGTGTTGAATCCCGGGCAACTCTTCCCCGCGAGGCCCTCTCCCGCCCCTTCCGGGCCCGATCGTCGGATTAGTATTCCTGACCAGGCACCAGCACATCGCTCGTGCCGCGGGCATCACAGCACTGGGGAGTACAGAGATGGCGAACGGAACCGTCAAGTGGTTCAACGCTGAGAAGGGCTACGGCTTCATCACGGTCGACGGCGGCGGACAGGACGTCTTCGTCCACTACTCCGCGATCGACATGTCGGGGTACAAGGTCCTCGAGGAGGGGCAGCAGGTCGCGTTCGAGGTCGGCACGGGGTCGAAGGGCCCCCAGGCCGAATCGGTCCGCCCGGCCTGACCGCCGAGCCTCCCGGGAGCCGTCGTCCGCCTCGTGCGGGCGGCGGCTCCTTCGTGTCGGAGCGCGTGCCCATCGCTTGCACTCGTCCACCGCGAGTGCCAGAATCGACCTTGGCACTCGCTCCGGTCGAGTGCCAGCACAGACATTTCACGACGTCCGGGAGGGACGAGAAACACACATGGCCAAGATCATTGCTTTTGACGAAGAAGCCCGCCGCGGCCTCGAGCGTGGACTCAACACTCTGGCCGACGCGGTCAAGGTGACCCTCGGCCCGCGCGGCCGCAACGTCGTCCTCGAGAAGAAGTGGGGCGCTCCCACCATCACGAACGACGGCGTCTCCATCGCCAAGGAGATCGAGCTCGACGAGCCGTACGAGAAGATCGGCGCCGAGCTCGTCAAGGAGGTCGCCAAGAAGACCGACGACGTCGCCGGCGACGGAACCACCACCGCGACCGTCCTCGCTCAGGCGCTCGTCCGCGAGGGCCTGCGCAACGTCGCGGCCGGCGCCGACCCGATCAGCCTCAAGAAGGGCATCGAGAAGGCCGTCAAGGCCGTCACCGCCGAGCTCATCGCCGGCGCGAAGGCGATCGAGACCAAGGAGGAGATCGCGGCGACCGCCTCCATCTCCGCCGCGGACCCCGAGATCGGCGCGATCATCGCCGAGGCGATCGACAAGGTCGGCAAGGAGGGCGTCGTCACCGTCGAGGAGTCGAACACCTTCGGCACCGAGCTCGAGCTCACCGAGGGCATGCGCTTCGACAAGGGCTACCTGTCGCAGTACTTCGTGACCGACCCCGACCGCCAGGAGGCGGTGTTCGAGGACCCCTACATCCTCATCGTCAACTCCAAGGTCTCGAACATCAAGGACCTGCTCCCGGTCGTCGACAAGGTGATCCAGGCGGGCAAGCAGCTGCTGATCATCGCCGAGGACGTCGACGGCGAGGCGCTGGCGACCCTGGTCGTCAACAAGATCCGCGGCATCTTCAAGTCGGTCGCCGTCAAGGCCCCCGGCTTCGGCGACCGTCGCAAGGCGCAGCTCCAGGACATCGCGATCCTCACCGGCGGCCAGGTCATCTCCGAGGAGGTCGGCCTCAAGCTCGAGAACGTCACCCTCGACCTGCTCGGCTCGGCCCGCAAGGTCGTCATCACCAAGGACGAGACCACGATCGTCGAGGGTGCCGGCGACGCCGAGGCCATCGCCGGCCGCGTCGCGCAGATCCGCGGCGAGATCGAGAACACCGACAGCGACTACGACCGCGAGAAGCTCCAGGAGCGCCTCGCGAAGCTCGCCGGCGGCGTCGCGGTCATCAAGGCCGGAGCGGCGACCGAGGTCGAGCTCAAGGAGCGCAAGCACCGCATCGAGGACGCCGTCCGCAACGCGAAGGCCGCCGTCGAGGAGGGCATCGTCGCCGGTGGTGGCGTCGCCCTCATCCAGGCCGGCAAGCTCGCCTTCGAGAAGCTCGAGCTCGTCGGAGACGAGGCGACCGGCGCGAACATCGTCAAGGTCGCCATCGACGCCCCGCTCAAGCAGATCGCCCTCAACGCGGGCATGGAGCCCGGCGTCGTCGCTGCGAAGGTCCGCGAGCTGCCCACCGGACACGGCCTCAACGCCGCGACCGGCGAGTACGTCGACCTCATCGCCGCGGGCATCATCGACCCGGTCAAGGTCACGCGCTCCGCTCTGCAGAACGCGGCGTCGATCGCCGGTCTCTTCCTCACCACGGAGGCCGTCGTCGCCGACAAGCCCGAGAAGAACCCGGTCGCCGCGGGCGGCGACCCCACCGGAGGCATGGACTTCTAATCCGTCCCCCCACCACGCAGAAGGCGGTTCCCCTCCGGGGGAGCCGCCTTCGGCGTTTCCGGAGGCATCTGAGCGAGCAGCAGGGGACCCCGCCGGCAGGCGGTCGTGGACCGGCCCCGCGACCACAACGGCGGTCCTCCTGCGGTGGCACCGCCCTCCGCGCCGCCTCGGTCTCCTCAGCGGACACCGGCACCGGAAGCGCGTGGAAGGCGCCGGTGCGGGTCGCGACGTCCCGGGTCAGGGCGGAGATGTCTTCGGCCGAACGGATGCGGACGGCGACTCCGCAGGATCCGGCGACGCGGCATCCGTCGAGCGTCGGGTCTCATCTCCAGCGGTCCGGGCGGGCTCGCCGCCCGGCGGTCCCCAAGAGGAGAGAGTGAGCTGCGCGCGGCCGTGAGCGCCGGGTGCGCGAGGTCACGGTCGCCCCGGGCCGATCGATCCGTGCCGCTCGGGGACGTCGACGGGAGAGCCCGGACCGAAGGGGTCCCCGAGGAGGGACGGACCTCGGTGCGGATCAGACCGAGGCGGGGGAGGTCTCGCCGTTCTGGCCGACCGTCAACAGCGGCAGCGCGACGCGGAAGGTCGCGCCTCCGCCCGGCGTCTCGACGACGTCCACGCGGCCCTTGTGCGCGGCGACGATCGAGGACACGATCGCCAGTCCGAGGCCGCTGCCGCCGGTCTCGCGGGTCCGCGACGTGTCCGCGCGCCAGAAGCGCTGGAAGATCTTCTCGCGGATCTGCGGCGGGATGCCCTCGCCGTGGTCGATGACCTCCAGCAGGGCGAGGCGGCGGGAGCGGTCGACGGCGACGCCGATCTCGATCGGAGTGTCCTCGGGCGTGTAGCGGACGGCGTTGCCGATCAGGTTCGTCAGGACCTGGCGGATCTTGTTCTCCTCCGCCATCACCATCGCGGGCACGCCCGGCTCCTCGGGGGCGGTGGCGGTGCCGGCGGCGATCTCCTCGGCGTTGACCCGGCGCGGACGCCGGCGGAATCGGGCGAGCCTCGCTCCTGCCGCGGCGATCGGGCCGGTGAGCCCGGGGTTCGTCAGCTCCATGGTCTGCGTGGCGGAGGCGCCGGCCTCGTCGGGCTCGAGCGCGGGCGTCTCCACGGGGGTGTCGTCGCGGGTCTCGACGCCGAAGTCGCGGTCGGGCCAGGAGGCCATCGCGTCCATCGCGGCGTCGCGGGCGAGCGGCATCAGATCGACGGGCGCGAGTGCGAGAGGCTTCGTCTCGTCGAGGCGGGCGAGCTCGAGGAGGTCCTCGACCAGGCCGCCCATCCGGATCGCCTCCTTCTCGATGCGCTCCATCGCCTGGCCGACGGCCTCGGGCGTCTGCAGAGCGCCCATCCGATACAGCTCGGCGTAGCCGCGGACGGAGACCAGCGGCGTGCGCAGCTCGTGGCTGGCGTCGCCGACGAAGCGGCGCATCTGGTCGATCGTGCGGGCGCGGTCGCGGAAGGCGGAGTCGATCCGCCCGAGCATCGCGTTCAGGGAGCGGTTGAGGCGCCCGACCTCGGTGTTGGGCGTCGTGCCGTCCAGACGCTGGCTGAAGTCGCCGTCCGCGATGGCGGCAGCGGTCTGCTCGACCTCGCGCAGCGGGGCGAAGGTGGTGGTGACCAGCAGGCGGGTGAGGAGTGCGCCGATCACGACGATCGCGACTCCGAAGCCGAGGAAGATCGTGAGGTACGTCGTCATGATGACGTCGACGCTGCGGGTCGACACCGCGAGCAGGAGCGTCTGGTACTCGGTGCCCCTCGTGAACACCGTCGACATGACGTGGTACTCGACCTTGCCGTTCGAGCTCCAGATCTCCATCGGCTTGTCGCCGCCCTGCAGCGCCTGCTCGAGGGTGAAGGTCTGCGGGAAGGCGGGGTCGGCCGCGCCGGACGCGTTCGTATTGTCGAGCGTGCCGTACTGGTCGTAGACGGCGCCGAAATCGGCCTTGGACTCGTCGATCGCGGCGAGGTCGTTGACGGAGAGGTCGCTCGCCGTCCGCTGGACCTGGTCGGCCAGCTGCGCGTCGAGCTGGGCGACGAGCTGCGGCTTCAGCATCGTCATCGTCCCGATCCCGGAGACGAGGAGTCCCAGCGTGAGCAGGAGGACCGTGACCGCAGTGATCTTCGTGCGCAACGAGATGGAGTTCCACCGCTCGGCCAGACCCTGGTGCATGGCGGTGGAACTCCCTCGGGATCGGCGGGCGCCGCGCCTCCGGCGGGAGGTGGCGCCGAGGTGGCGGAGGCTAGGCCTTCGCGACCTTCAGCATGTATCCGAATCCTCGCTTGGTCTGGATGAGCGATTCCTCCGAATGCGTGTCGAGCTTACGTCGCAGGTACGAGATGTAGGACTCGACGATGCCCGCATCGCCGTTGAAGTCGTACTCCCACACGTGGTCGAGGATCTGCGCCTTGCTGAGCACCCGGTTCGGATTGAGCATCAGGTAGCGGAGCAGCTTGAACTCGGTGGGGCTGAGCTCCACCGGCTCGTCGCCGACGAGGACCTCGTGCGTGTCCTGGTCCATGGTCAGCTCGCCGGCCCGGATGACCGCGTCCTCCTCGGCGTGCATGGTGCGGCGGAGGATCGCCTTGATGCGCGCGACGATCTCGTCGAGGCTGAACGGCTTCGTGACGTAGTCGTCACCGCCGACGGTGAGGCCCGTGATCTTGTCCTCGGTGTCGTCCTTCGCCGTGAGGAAGAGGATGGGGGAGGTGTACCCGGCCGAGCGGAGGCGCTTGGTCACGCCGAACCCGTTCATGTCGGGGAGCATCACGTCGAGGATGATCAGGTCCGGCTCCTCCTCGAGGACCGCCGAGATGGCCTGGGCCCCGTTGCCGACCGCACGCACGGCGAAGCCGGCGAAGCGGAGGCTCGTGGTGAGCAGGTCTCTGATGTTGGGCTCGTCGTCGACGATGAGAATGCGGGGTCCGTCCATGCAGGACAGTATCTGGCCGTCGGCTGTACGGAGTCTGGGAGTCGGTTGTCCGGGCGCTCGGTGCCGGCTCGGCGGCGGGGAACGCCTGACGAAGGGCGGTGCGGCAGGAGGAGACCGCGTCCGATCAGGACTGCGCGCGGCGGCGCCGGACCCCCACGATGAGCATCGCGATCATCATGAGGAACGCGATGGGCAGGCCCACCAGCGGCACGGCGAAGACGAACTGCCAGAACGGGCCGGCGTACTCGCGGATCCCGAGCGCGGGGGCGACCAGGATCGCGAGGAACGCGAGGACCGTCACGACGATGATCGCGATGAACATGTAGGCGAGCGTGCGCTCCGCGCGTCCGACGCCCGCCGGCTCCTGTGGCTTCACCCGTCAAGGATAGGGCGGCCCCGGTCG
>NZ_PSVU01000063.1:0-16865 GCF_002932515.1 Rathayibacter sp. AY1D5 | reverse complement strand
GTCATGGCCGTGGCGGCCGGGGCGAGGCGGGCCTCGGTGTAGCGGGCCGCGGCCGGGCCGTCGTCGAGGGAGCCGAAGTTGCCGTGCCCGTCGACGAGGGCGACCCTCATCGTGAACGGCTGGGCGAGGCGGACGAGGGAGTCGTAGATCGAGGCGTCGCCGTGCGGGTGCAGCTTGCCCATCACCTCGCCGACCACGCGGGCCGACTTCACGTGGCCGTGATCGGGCCGCAGCCCCATCTCGCTCATCATGTAGAGGATCCGGCGCTGCACCGGCTTGAGGCCGTCGCGGGCGTCGGGCAGGGCCCGCGAGTAGATGACCGAGTACGCGTACTCGAGGAAGGACCCCTCCATCTCGGCCGAGACATCGACGTCCTCGATGCGCTCGGTGAGCGAGGATCCGGAGGAGGGGGCTGCAGCGTTCATGACTCGATTCGGTGGCGGGCGCGGGGCGGCGGCGGGGGACTGCACCGCCCTGCGGCGCTCGACGGGACGGGCGGAGCGGAGACGGCGCCTCGCGGACGGGACCGGCCCTCCCGTTCACGCGGACGCTCCGCCGCACCGGCCCGACGGGGACGGCGGCGCTGTGCGAAACTGGGCGCGATGACCCACATGCTACCGCCAGCCCCCGACGGGCGGCGGAGCCTCGCCGACGTCCTGCCGGGCGCCCTCGACGCGCTCCTGGGCCGCCCCGGCCTCTTCGGCTCGCCCCGCGTCGAGCGGATCGTGGTCGTCCTCGTCGACGGCCTGGGTGCCGCGAACCTCCGCCAGCGCGGGGGCCACTCGCGCACGCTCGCTCCGGCCCTCAACCGCGGCACCACGCTCGTCTCGGGCTTCCCGACGACCACCGCGGCGGCCCTGGCGAGCCTGACGACGGGCCTGCGCCCGGGCGGGCACGGGATGGTCGGCTACCGCGTGCTCGACCGCGCCTCCGACCGCCTGGTCAACCAGCTCTCCGGCTGGGACGAGCGCATGGTGCCCGAGACGTGGCAGCCCCACCCCACGGTCTTCGAGCAGGCCTCGGCCGCCGGTGTCCGGGCCGGAGTGATCGGCCCCGCGCGGTACGCCCGCTCCGGTCTCACGCGGGCGATCCTGCGCGGCGCCGAGTACCACTCCGCCGGCGGCGTCGCCGAGCGCTTCACGGCGGCGCGCGCCCTGCTCGACGAGGGCGGCCGGCAGCTCGTGTACCTCTACGTCCCCGAGCTCGACCAGGCGGCGCATGCGCGCGGCTGGGAGTCGCCGGAGTGGACGGCAGCGCTCGAGCTCCTGGACGGGGAGGTCGGCGGAGCGGTCCGCGGGCTCTCCGCCCGGGAGAGCGTGCTGGTCACCGCCGACCACGGCATCGTGGACGTTCCGGCGTCCTCGCACGTGCTCGTCGAGCGGGGACCGCTGCTCGATGGCGTCCGGCACCTCGGAGGAGAGCCCCGCTGCCTGCAGCTGCACCTCGAGCCGGGTGTGGACCCCGACGAGGTGGCGCGGCGCTGGATCGAGGCGGAGGGCGCACGCGCCTGGATCGCGACGCGCGACGAGGTCGCCGTGAGCGGCTGGTTCGGCGAGGTCTCTCCGGCGGCGGCCGAGCGGATGGGCGACGTGTTCGTCGCGGCGCGGAGGACCATCGCCTACTACGCGGCGGACGACTCCTCCGGCCGCTCCATGATCGGGCAGCACGGGTCGCTCACGCCGGAGGAGACGCAGGTGCCGCTCCTCCGCTTCGGCGCGCTGGCCTGAGCCGGGCCGAGGGGACGGGGGGCACCGTCCACCCCGGCGGAGCCGCGCCGGCGGAGGGTCAGTCGTCGCTGCGCGCTCCGAAGACGATCTCGTCCCAGCTCGGCATCGACGCCCGCCCCCTGCGGAGGCTCCCGCGCACGCCCGACGGCTGCTCGGGGACCGGGGGAGCGGTGCGCGGCGGCTCCGGTGCCTTCTCGACGGGAGGAGCGGCCTCGGCCTCGGGCTCCGGCTCCTCGCGGACGCGGAGGCTCGAGGCGTGATCGCGCTCGCCCCGGCGGCGCCGCAGGGCGTCGAGCAGGTCGGCGGTGTCGTTGAGGTTGCGCTCGCGCTGCTCCGTCGTGCTCGTGACGGGGCGGGGGAGCGTCGAGATCGGGCGCGGGGTCTCGGAGAGGGCCGGCTGCGGCTCCGTGTCGGAGGGGCGGACGGCGGCCGGCCGGGCGTGCGGCATCGCGGCGGGGCGGCCGGCGGTGGGGTGGTCGGCCCGGGCGGAGCGGCTCGGCGCCTCCGCGGACTCCGTGTCGAAGCGCGTGGCGAGCTCGTCGACGGCGGCGGGGATGACGGCGCGCAGGCGCGGGATGAGGGTCGGCCGGATCTCACCCTGCTGCGAGAGCGTGATCGCCTCGGAGGTCAGCGGCGACAGCAGCGCCTTCCGCGGGTCGAAGCGCCAGCGGGCGTCGTGGTCGATCTCGTCCGAGCGGAAGAGGAGCTTGACGACCCAGCCCTCCTCCTCCTTCCAGCTCGACCACTGCTCGCCCTCGGCGCCGAGCGACGCGAGGCGGTCGCGGATGACATCGCCGAAGGGCGTGCCCTCCTCGAGGGGATCGGGGTCGGTGGTCGTGTAGACGCGCACGGCGAGAGCGGACGCGACGATGTGCTCGCGCTCGGCCGTGACGGGTCCCTCGAAGCGCTGGACGTAGCCCAGGTCGGCGCCCGTGAGCTCGGCGACCTCCTCGGCGGAGAGCCCGGAGCGGATGTGGGCCTGGATCTCGCGGGGGGAGACGCGCTTCTCGCGCGGCGGGAGGGTGTGGACCCGCGGCCGCAGCTGGCTCTGCAGCGTCTCGTCGATGCGGACCGAGAAGCGCTCGCCGCCCTCGGACACGAGGACGAGCGATCCGCCCTCGACGCCGATCACCTTCAGTTCCATCATCGTGGGGACCCTCCTTCTGGACGCGGACCGGGCAAGGATGCCACGCGCCCGGGCGATCGGCCGGGAATACCCCGGGCGGGTCGAAAGTTGGTGCGGAAGGAGGCGGGGCGAGCGGGTGTCAAGAGCCGTTCGAGGTGGTTTGCGAATCGATGCGTCGTGATGCACACTGACCCCGCCGATTTGTTGAACAGCAGAAATAAGAAGTGGATGGGAATGGCTACGGACTACGACGCCCCCCGCAAGACCGATGACGACTCCGAGTCGATCGAGGCCCTGAAGGAGCGAGTCCCCGACAAGATGTCCGGAGTCGTCGACGTCGATGACGCCGACAACCCGGGCGGATTCGAACTGCCCGGTGCCGATCTGTCCGACCTCGATCTGGACGTCGTGGTCCTTCCGCCCCAGGCGGACGAGTTCACGTGCGTGAGCTGCTTCCTCGTGAAGCACCGCTCGCAGATCGACCACGAGGAGAAGCTCGGACCGATCTGCCTGGAGTGCGCCGCTTAAGCGCCTCCCGGCTCCGAAGGACGACCGCTCCGTCGCCGTGATCCCCGGATCGCGGCGACGATGTCGTCCGGGCGGCGAGTGGAGACCAGCCAGTACGGCGTCGGGTCGGCCGGATCCTCGATCGGGACCCGCACCACCTCCTTCACCCAGCCGCGGATGACCAGGTACGCCCGCGCGTCCAGGCGCGTCCCGCGCTCGGCGAACGCCTGGTCCCCCGAGTAGGAGGACGGCTCGCCCACGAGGTCCAGCGGGATGTGCGCGCGGCCGGCGCGCAGCTCCCCCTCCGCCACCTCGATCACGGGGGAGAGCGCCAGCAGCGACAGCACGCAGCCCGCGTACAGAACGACCGCGACGATCACCCCCACCGCGAGGTCGATAGGCGCGAACACCAGGATGCTGGCGGGGATCACGAGGGCGGTGGCGACGAAGAGCCAGGGCGCTGGCCACAGCCTCTCTCGGTAGGACGGCATGACCCTATTGGATCAGACGTTTGGTCTACCCTCGTCACGTGCCTGCAACCGTCGACGTCCCGATCACCGCGGACCGGCTCCCCTCCTACGCCCGTCCGGGCGACGCGGGAGCCGATCTCCACTCGACGGAGGACGTGGTGCTCGCCCCCGGTGAGCGCGCCTCCGTCGGCACCGGGGTGGCCGTCGCCCTCCCGGAGGGCCACGCCGGCTTCGTCGTCCCCCGCAGCGGGCTGGCCTTCAGGCACGGCATCACCGTCGTCAACGCCCCCGGAACGATCGACGCGGGCTACCGCGGCGAGATCCGGGTGGCGCTGCTGAACACCGACAGCCGCGAGACGTACCGCGTCTCGGCGGGGGACCGGATCGCGCAGCTCGTGATCGTCCCCGTCGTCCAGGCGAGGTTCACGGCCGTCGACGAGCTTCCCGAGTCGGTCCGCGGCACGGGCGGCTTCGGATCCACCGGGTACGCCGCCGGCGCCCAGGAGACCAGAATCCACGAGGAGAGCGCATGAGCGACATCCAGTCCACGACCGGCGAGGCCGCCGAGCCCGTCCAGCAGGACTTCGAGAAGTCGGCGCCGGAGGACCGCGCGGAGGCCGGGCCCCTGGACGAGCGCGAGGCCAACCCGGTCCGCCCCTACATCGACCTCGGCGGGGTGAAGGTGCTTCCCCGCGAGGGCATGCACATCCGCCTCGAGGTCGAGGAGGGGACCAAGCGCGTCATCGCCGTCGGCCTCGACTACGCAGGGTCGACGCTGCAGGTGCAGCCCTTCTCCGCGCCGCGCTCCTCGGGCCTCTGGCACGAGATCCGCGGCCAGATCGCCGAGCAGATCGGCCGTCAGGGCGGATCGACGACGGAGCGCGACGGCGTCTTCGGTCCGGAGCTCGTCGCCGAGCTCCCGATCGCCGGCGGCCAGACCCGCGTCGCCCGGTTCGTCGGCGTCGACGGTCCGCGCTGGTTCCTCCGCGGCGTGATCGCCGGAGCCGGAGCCGTCGACGAGCAGGCGGCCGCCTCGGTCGAGGAGCTCTTCCGCAGCATCGTCGTGGTCCGCGGCAGCGGCCCGATGCCTCCGCGCGACCTGATCCCGCTGAAGGTGCCGACCGGCAGCCAGACCCAGCAGAGCGCGAGCTGACCGGCATGGAGCCGGTGCGGCCCGAGGACCCGGCCCGATCGGAGGAGCCGGTCCGGCCCGAGGTGGGCGACGCGATCGCGCAGGCCGCCCGCCGCTCGGGACTCGGCGCGGTCGCCGACGGCGAGCCGTTCGACGGGAAGGCGCTGCTGCGCACCATGGGCGGCGTCCGGGGGATCCTCGAGGCCGTCGTGCCCGGCATAGCCTTCGTCCTGCTCTACACGGTCACCTCGGAGCTCGTGCTCTCGCTGGTCGCATCCGTCGGGCTCGCCGTGGCGTTCACGGTGGCGCGGGTGCTCGGCCGGACGCCGGTGATCCAGGCCGTCGGCGGACTGCTCGCCGTGGTGGTCTCGGCCGCACTGGCGCTGTTCACCGGGCGGGGCGTCGACAACTTCGCCCTGGGGCTGCTCACCAACCTCGTCTACGGGCTCGTCTTCCTCCTCTCCGTCCTCGTGCGCTGGCCCCTGATCGGCGTCGCCGCCGGCTTCCTGATGGGGGACGGCACCGCCTGGCGATCCGATCGGCGCAAGCGCCGCCTCTTCGGCGCCCTGACCCTCGCGTGGGCGGGGCTCTTCCTCCTGCGCCTGGCCGTGCAGTACCCGCTGTTCCTCGCCGAGGACACCACGGCGCTGGGCATCTGGAAGCTGGCGCTGGGCCTGCCCCTGTACGCGCCGCTGCTGGTGCTCACCGTGCTCGCCGTCCGGGCCGAGTACCGCGGAGCCGGCGAGCGCGCCGATGCGGGCGATGCTCCGGATCGTGCATAGAATTGTCTCGACGTCGAGATAAATAGCGCTCGCCTCCCCGCACCGTCGCGGCGAGGTCGACCGGGCGCCTCGGCGTCGAGGAGTTAGGTCCTCCTTGGTGGCAGGCCGCTGTGCGCGGTCGTCAAGATGAGGACGGAGAGCGGCGCCGCCCGTCGGCGGACGCTGCAGTCAGCGAAGGAGAGGGCGACGTGTCCGCGGTAGACAGCTTTGGATCGAAAGACACCCTGAAGGTCGGCTCGACCGACTACGAGGTGTTCCGCATCGACCGGGTCCCCGGTCACGAGAAGCTCCCGTTCAGCCTCAAGGTGCTGCTCGAGAACCTCCTCCGCACGGAGGACGGCGCGAACATCACCGCCGACCACATCCGCGCCCTCGGCGAGTGGGTCCCGGAGTCGGAGCCCGACACCGAGATCCAGTTCACGCCGGCCCGCGTGGTCATGCAGGACTTCACCGGCGTGCCCTGCATCGTCGACCTCGCCACGATGCGCGAGGCCGTCGCTGCACTGGGCGGCGACGCGAACCGGATCAACCCGCTCGCGCCCGCCGAGATGGTGATCGACCACTCCGTCATCGCCGACCTCTTCGGCACCGAGGACGCGCTCGAGCGCAACGTCGAGCTCGAGTACGAGCGCAACGGCGAGCGGTACCAGTTCCTCCGCTGGGGCCAGACCGCATTCGACGACTTCAAGGTCGTCCCGCCCGGAACCGGCATCGTGCACCAGGTCAACATCGAGTACCTGGCCCGCGTCACCATGACGCGCGAGGTGGGCGGTGCGCTGCGCGCCTACCCCGACACCTGCGTCGGCACCGACTCGCACACGACGATGGTCAACGGCCTCGGCGTGCTCGGCTGGGGCGTCGGCGGCATCGAGGCCGAGGCCGCGATGCTCGGCCAGCCCGTCTCGATGCTCATCCCGAAGGTCGTCGGCTTCAAGCTCACCGGCTCGATCCCGACCGGCGTGACCGCGACGGACGTCGTGCTCACCATCACGCAGATGCTGCGCAAGCACGGCGTGGTCGGCAAGTTCGTCGAGTTCTACGGGGCCGGCGTCGCCGCGGTGCCGCTCGCGAACCGCGCCACCATCGGCAACATGAGCCCCGAGTTCGGCTCCACCGCCGCGATGTTCCCCATCGACGACGTGACCCTCGACTACCTGCGCCTCACCGGCCGCAGCGACGAGCAGATCGCCCTCGTCGAGCAGTACTCCAAGCTGCAGAAGCTCTGGCACGACCCCGCGGTCGAGCCGGTCTTCAGCGAGTACCTCGAGCTCGACCTCGGCACCGTCGTCCCCTCGATCGCCGGCCCGAAGCGCCCGCAGGACCGGATCGAGCTCTCGTCCGCCAAGACGCAGTTCGAGTCGGATCTCACCAACTACGCGGACGTCTCGCACGACATCGTCGACCTGACCATCGCGGAGTCGTTCCCCGCCTCCGACCCCGGAGAGCTGCAGCCGCAGGACGAGCACAGCAGCCACGAGCACACCCACCGCTCGCACGCGCCGGCGACCGCCTCCAAGCCGACCACGGTCGAGCTCGGCGAGGGCGGGACCTTCACGATCGATCACGGCGCCGTCGCGATCGCGGCGATCACCTCGTGCACCAACACGTCGAACCCGTCCGTCATGCTCGCGGCCGGCCTGCTGGCCCGCAACGCAGCGCAGAAGGGCCTGAAGGCCAAGCCGTGGGTGAAGACCACGCTGGCACCCGGGTCGAAGGTCGTCACCGACTACTACGAGAAGGCCGGCCTGACCGAGTCGCTCGAGGCTCTCGGCTTCTACACGGTCGGCTACGGCTGCACGACCTGCATCGGCAACTCCGGCCCGCTGCTCGAGGAGATCTCGGCCGCGGTGCAGGACAACGACCTCGCCGTGACCGCCGTGCTCTCGGGCAACCGCAACTTCGAGGGCCGCATCAACCCGGACGTGAAGATGAACTACCTGGCGAGCCCCCCGCTCGTCATCGCCTACGCGCTCGCCGGCTCGATGAACTTCGACTTCGAGGTCGACGCGCTCGGCACCGACTCCGACGGCAACGACGTGTTCCTCAAGGACATCTGGCCCGACGCGGCCGAGGTGCAGGCGACGATCGACTCGTCGATCGACAAGTCGATGTTCGACACGCAGTACGCGGGCGTGTTCGACGGCGACGAGCGCTGGCGCGCGCTGCAGACCCCCGAGGGCTCGATCTTCGAGTGGGACGAGTCGTCGACCTACGTGCGGAAGCCCCCGTACTTCGACGGCATGACGATGGAGACGACCCCGGTCACCGACATCGCCGGTGCCCGCGTGCTCGCCAAGCTCGGCGACTCCGTCACGACCGACCACATCAGCCCCGCCGGCTCGATCAAGGCCGACAGCCCCGCCGGCCGCTACCTCGACGAGCACGGCATCGACCGCAAGGACTACAACTCCTACGGCTCGCGCCGCGGCAACCACGAGGTGATGATCCGCGGCACGTTCGCGAACATCCGCCTGCGCAACCAGCTGCTCGACGGCGTGGAGGGCGGCTACACCCGCGACTTCACCCAGCCGGACGCCCCGCAGTCGTTCATCTACGACGCGTCGCAGAACTACCAGGCCGAGGGCACCCCGCTCGTCATCCTGGGCGGCAAGGAGTACGGCTCCGGCTCGTCGCGCGACTGGGCGGCCAAGGGCACGAGCCTGCTGGGCGTCAAGGCGGTCATCGTCGAGAGCTTCGAGCGGATCCACCGCTCGAACCTCATCGGCATGGGCGTCGTCCCGCTGCAGTTCCCCGCGGGCGAGAGCTGGGAGTCGCTGGGCCTGGACGGCACCGAGTCGATCAGCATCTCGGGCATCGAGGAGCTGAACGAGGGCGTCACCCCCAAGACGGTCCACGTCGTCGCCGAGCCGACCGAGCACTCGGCCGAGGGCAAGCAGACCGTCGAGTTCGACGCGGTCGTCCGCATCGACACCCCCGGTGAGGCGGACTACTACCGCAACGGCGGCATCCTGCAGTACGTGCTGCGCTCGCTCGTCTAGATCAGCCGCAGAGCGTGTGCGCCTTCCCTGCGGGGGAGGCGCACACGCGTTCCCGGGGGCCCCGTGCGTAGACTCGGGAGACGTCCCCACCTCGCTCACGACCCCGGAAGGCGGCGCGCATGGCTGTTCTCGAGACCATCGGCGGTCCTCGCGATCTCGATCGCCTGACCGCGGCCGAGCTCGAGACGCTGGCGCAGGAGATCCGCGACTTCCTCGTGCGCGAGGTCTCGAAGACCGGCGGCCACCTGGGGCCGAATCTCGGCGTCGTCGAGACGACCATCGCGATCCACCGGGTCTTCGACTCGCCGCACGACGCGATCGTGTTCGACACCGGTCACCAGTCCTACGTCCACAAGCTGCTCACCGGTCGCCAGGACTTCTCGAAGCTCCGGCAGCGCGGCGGCCTCGCCGGCTACCCGCAGCGGAGGGAGTCGCCGCACGACATCGTCGAGAGCTCGCACGCCTCCAGCTCGCTGTCCTGGGCGGACGGGATCTCCCGCGCCTTCACGATGACCGGCCAGACCGACCGCCACGTCGTCGCGGTCGTGGGCGACGGCGCCCTCACCGGCGGCATGACCTGGGAGGCGCTGAACAACATCAGCGACGACAACTCCCGCGGGCTGGTCATCGTGGTCAACGACAACGGGCGCTCCTACGCCCCGACCATCGGCGGCATGGCCCGCTTCCTCAACGGCGTCCGCACGCGGCCGACCTACCGCACGATGCACCGCGGCTCCCGGGCCGTCTCGGAGCGGCTTGGCGGCCCCGCCGCCGCCGTCTACCGCGGCGTGCGCGGCGGGCTCCACGGCTTCCTCAGCCGCTTCATCAACAACGAGGCGCTCTACTCCAACCTCGACATCAAGTACCTGGGGCCGATCGACGGACACGACCTGACGGCGATGGAGGAGGCCCTCCAGCAGGCGAAGGACTACGGCCAGCCGGTCATCGTCCACGCGATCACCCAGAAGGGCAAGGGCTTCGGTCCGGCCGTGCACGACCTCGCCGACCAGTTCCACGCCGTCGGGCAGATCGACCCCGAGACGGGCGAGCCGCTGAGCGCGGCCGGGGCCCGATCGTGGACCTCGGTGTTCGCCGAGGAGATCGTCACGCTGGCCGACGAGGACCCGACGATCGTCGGCATCACGGCCGCCATGCTCCGGCCCGTCGGTCTCGACCGCCTCGCGGAGAAGTACCCGGAGCGCGTCTTCGACGTCGGCATCGCGGAGCAGCACGCCGTGACCTCGGCCGCCGGTCTCGCCTTCGGCGGGCTGCATCCGGTCGTCGCGCTGTACGCCACCTTCGTGAACCGCGCCTTCGACCAGGTGCTGATGGACGTCGCACTGCACCGAGCGGGCGTCACCTTCGTGCTGGACCGCGCCGGAGTCACCGGACCCGACGGTCCGAGCCACCACGGCATGTGGGATCTGGCGATCCTGCAGGTCGTCCCGAACATCCGCCTCGCCGCTCCGCGCGACTCCGCGCGCCTGCGCGAGGAGCTGCGCGAGGCCGTCGGCGTCACCGACGCGCCGACCGTGGTGCGCTTCTCGAAGGGGAGCGTCGGCGACGAGATCGACGCCGTCGGGCGTCTCGGCGACGGGGTCGACGTGCTCGCCCGCGCCGAGCGCAAGGACGTGCTGCTGGTCACGGTCGGGCCGATGGCCGCGATGGGTCTCGAGGTCGCCCAGCGGCTCGCGGCCCAGGGCATCGGAGCCACCGTCGTCGACCCCCGCTGGGTCGTGCCCGTGCCCACCAGCATCATCGAGCTCGCCCGCGAGCACCGCATCGTCGTCTCGATCGAGGACGGGGTGCGCGTCGGCGGGATCGGCACGCGCATCCGCCAGGACCTGCGCGAGGCCGGCGTGGACACCGCGGTGACCGAGCTCGGGCTGCCCGACCAGTTCCTCGACCACGCCAAGCGCGAGGAGATCCTCGAGGACGTCGGGCTCACTCCCCAGCACATCGCCCGCGACGTCGTCGCGCAGGTGCTGGGCAGCAAGATCCCGGTCGCCCGCCCGCTCCCGGACGAGGTCGAGGCCCGGGACGACGCCCGCAGCGACTGATCGTCCGTCGGGACCCGTCCCTCAGGCGACGCGCGGAAGGGGCGCCGGATCCGATCCGGCGCCCCTTCCGCGTCACTGCACTCCGCGTCAGTCGACGCCGCGGATCGCGGGGTGGTGGAACGTGTCCCCGAACGCCCGCCCGCTCGCGCCGACCCGGTCGAGGTAGGGCGTGAGCCCGCCCATCTGGAACGGGTAGCCCGCGCCGAGGATCAGGCAGAGGTCGATGTCCTCCGCGGCGTGCACGACGTCGTCGTCCAGCATCCGCTTGACCTCGTCCGCGAGACCCGTCTCGACGCGCAGCCGCAGCTGCTCGGCCGTCATCGGCTCCGTGCCCCCGGCGACGATCGCGACCGCGCGCTTGTCGACGCCCTTCACACGCCCCTTCGCGTCGCGCTCGAAGACGTGGCCGAGCTCGGCGAGGCGGTGCAGGTTGGGGCTGTCGAAGAAGCGGTCGGGGAACGCGGCGTGGTGGGTGTCGAGCACGTGCGCGCCGACCTTGAGGCCCACCAGCTCGAGCAGCTCGAACGGGGTCATCGGCAGGCCGAACGGAGCCAGCGACTGCTCGACGACCTCGAAGGGAGTGCCCGTGTCGACCGCGTGCATCGCCTCGCCCAGGACCTTCGCCAGCACGCGGTTCACCACGAAGCCCGGGGTGTCGCGCGTGATGACGGCGTTCTTCTTGAGCTTCGCGGCGGTGACCATCGCCGTCGAGAGGGTCTCGTCGTCGGTGTGCGGTGTCCGGACCACCTCGATCAGCGGCATGACCGCGACCGGGTTGAAGAAGTGGAAGCCGACGAGGCGCTCCGGGTGCTCCAGCCGCTCGCCGATGCGCTCGACGGAGAGGGACGAGGTGTTGGTCGCGAGCACCGCCGTGGGCGAGACGTAGCGCTCGATGTCGGCGAACACCTCCTGCTTCACCGACAGCTCCTCGAAGACCGCCTCGATCACCCAGTCGGCGTCGGCGAAGTCGGAGCGGTCGGTCGTGCCGGTGATCAGCGCGCGGAGGCGGTTCGCGTCGTCGGGGGAGACGCGTCCCTTCGCCAGCAGCGCGTCGATCTCGGCGCGGATGCCCGCGACGCCCTTGTCGACCCGCTCCTGGTCGAGGTCGGTGATGACCACCGGCACCTGGAGGCGGCGGAGGAAGAGCAGCGCGAACTGCGAGGCCATGAGGCCCGCGCCGACCACCCCGACCTTGGTGACGGGCTTTGCCAGCGCCCTGTCGGGCGCTCCCGCGGGACGCTTGGCGCGCTTCTGCACCAGATCGAACGCGTAGATGCTCGCGCGGAACTGGTCGCCCGAGATCAGGTCGGCCAGCGCCTCGTCCTCGGCGGCGAAGCCCTCCTCGCGCGTGGTGTTCTTCGCGGCCTTGAGCAGCTCCAGCGCGCGGTACGGAGACGCCGCGACCGTGCCGATCCGCGACTCCAGCTGCTTGCGCGCGATCGAGATCGCGACGTCCCACTTGACCAGCCGCTCCAGCTTGCCGGGCGCGTTCGGCCGCTCCACCTTCACGGAGCCGCCGATCACACCGTCGGCCCAGCGGAGCGAGTCCTCGAGGAAGGCGGCGGGCGGGAAGATCGCGTCGGCGATGCCGAGGTCGAACACCTCCTGGCCCTTGAGCGTGCGGTTGTTCTTCAGCGGGTTCTCGACGACGACCTTGAGGGCGTTCTCGATGCCGATCAGGTTCGGCAGGAGCCACGCGCCGCCCCAGCCGGGGATGATGCCGAGGAAGACCTCGGGGAGCCCGAGCGCGGGGATGGAGGAGTCGACGGTGCGGTAGTCGGCGTTCAGGCCGATCTCGGTGCCGCCGCCCAGGGCGAGGCCGTTGATGAAGGCGAAGGACGGCACGCCCAGCTCGGCCAGCATCCCCAGCGTGCGGTGGCCCAGGCGCGCCAGCTGGCGGCCGAGCTCACGGCTCGGGATGGCCCCGACCTTGCTGAGGTCGGCTCCCGCGGCGAGGATGAACGGCTTGCCGGTGATGCCGACCGCCTGGATCTCGCCGCGCGAGGCGCGCTCCTTCTGCGTGAGGAGGACGTCCGCCAGCTCGAAGAGCGACGCCGGCCCGAAGGTGTTGGGGCGGGTGTGGTCGCGGTCGTTGTCGAGCGTGATCAGGGCGAGCGTGCGGCCGCTGGGCAGCGGCACGTCGCGGACGTAGGAGTGGGTGACGACCTCGCCCTCGGCGAGGTCCACGAGGTTCTCGAATCCGTCGAGCATGGGTCAGCGTCCCTTCCGTCGTCCGCGCTTGCCGTCGTAGTGCGGGTTCTCCCAGATCACCGTGCCGCCCTGGCCGAGGCCGACGCAGAGGGCCGTCACGCCGTAGCGGACCTCGGGGTGCGACTCGAACTGCCGGGCCAGCTGGATCATCAGCCGGACCCCGGAGGAGGCGAGCGGGTGGCCGATCGCGATCGCTCCGCCGTACTCGTTGACGCGCGGGTCGTCGTCGTCGAGGCCGAAGTGGTCGAGGAAGGAGAGCACCTGCACGGCGAACGCCTCGTTGAGCTCGAAGAGCCCGATGTCCTCGATGCCCAGGCCCGCCTTGCGGAGCGCCTTCTCGGTCGAGGGGACCGGGCCGATGCCCATGATCTCGGGCTCGACGCCGGCGTACGCGAAGCTCACCATCCGCATCTTCGCGGACAGGCCCAGCTCCTGCGCGGCGTCGGCGCTGGCCAGGAGCGACACCGTCGCTCCGTCGTTGAGCCCGGAGGAGTTGCCCGCGGTCACCCGGCCATGGGGGCGGAACGGGGTCCGCAGGCCCGCGAGGCCCTCGAGGGTCGTCTCGGGGCGCGGTGCCTCATCGGCGGTCGCGAGGCCCCAGCCCGCGGCGCTGCGCGTGGCGACGGGGACGAGGTCCGGCTGGATGCTGCCGGCGGCGTACGCGGCGGCGAGCTTCTGCTGGCTCCGCAGGGCGTAGTGGTCGGCGCGCTCCTTCGTCAGGTGCGGGAAGCGGTCGTGGATCCGCTCCGCCGTGCGGCCCATGTTGAGCGCGTCCTCGCCGACGAGGCGCTCGGAGAGGAAGCGCGGGTTGGGGTCGGCGCCGAAGCCCATCGGGTGCCGGCCCATGTGCTCCACGCCGCCGGCGAGGACCACGTCGTAGGCGCCGAACGCGATGCCGCCCGCGGTCGCGGTGACCGAGGTCATCGCTCCGGCGCACATGCGGTCGATGGCGAAGCCGGGCACCGACTTCGGCAGCCCTGCGAGCAGCGCCGCCGTGCGGCCGAGGGTCAGGCCCTGGTCGCCCTGCTGGGTGGTGGCGGCGATCGCCACCTCGTCCACCCGCTCCTTCGGCAGCGCGCCGTTGCGCTCCAGCAGACCGATCATCGCCTTGACGACGAGGTCGTCGGCCCGGGTCTGCCAGTACATGCCCTTCTCGCCGGCACGCCCGAACGGAGTACGGACTCCGTCGACGAACACGACTTCGGATCTCTCGGCCACAATGCCTCCCAGGAACTCACGGTCGCCGTCGATCGTAGGAACCGGCACCGCGCAGCCGGAATCCTTTGCCGCTTCCTACGAAAGGGTTTCGGTGCCCTCGGCCGGCGCTTGGGCCGCTTCGACAAACGCGGTGGCGATCGAGCCCGACGTGGCCTCGACCTGCCAGGCACGGGCGCCGGCACGGGTGAGCTCCGCGGCGACCGACTCCGCGGTCAGCGGCTCGGGCGGGTTCCAGGCCACCCGGCGCAGCAGCTCCGGCGTGAGCAGGTTCTCGACCGGGAGCGAGAGCAGCTCGGCGATCTCGGTGACCACGGCGCGTCCCGCCTTCAGACGGGCGTCGGCGGCCGGGTTGCGATCGCCCCACGCCCGCGGAGGGGGGAGCGTGTCGGCGGCCGGGCGGGTCGGGCTCGGCAGGTCCTCGGTCGTCGTCCCGCGCTCGATCGCGGCCCACCAGCGCTCGACCTCGCCGCGGCTGGCGCGGCCGGTGAAGTCGCGGCGGCCCGAGAGCTGGCCGATGCTGGTCGGGATGTTGCGGGCGACCGCGATGATCGAGGAGTCGGGGATCAGGCGGCCGGGAGCGATGTCGCGCTCGCGGGCGAACGCGTCCCGGGCCAGCCAGAGCTCGCGCGCCACGGCGAGGGGGCGCGGGCCGCGGAGCGAGTGCATGCCGGAGAGGCGGCGCCACGGATCCGGCGGGACCGCCTTCGGGGCGCGCGCGAGCGTCGCCTCGAACTCCTCGCGGGCGATGCGCGTCTTCCGCGCGGCGATGAGCATCTCCTCCATGCGGTCGCGGAGGTCCACGAGGAGCTCCACGTCCTTCGCGGCGTAGACGAGCCAGCTCTGGGGGAGGGGGCGGGTCGACCAGTCGGCGGCCGAGTGCTCCTTGGCCAGGTGGATGCCGAGGAGGTCCTCGACGACGGCGCCGAGGCCCACCTTGGGCAGTCCGAGGAGCCGGGCGGCGAGCTCGGTGTCGAAGATCCGCACCGGGTCCAGGCCCACCTCGCGCAGGCAGGCGAGATCCTGGCTGGCGGCGTGGAGGACCCACTCCTCCTGGCCGATGACCGCCTGCAGGGCGTCCATCCGGCCGATGGCGGGGGGATCGAAGAGGAACGCGCCGGCACCGCGCCGGTAGACCTGGATCAGGTACGCGCGCTGCGAGTAGGTGAAGCCGGAGGCGCGCTCGGCGTCGACGGCGACGGGGCCCTCGCCGGCGGCGAGGGCGTCGACCGCGGCGAGGAACTCGTCGGGCGTGGAGAGGACACGGTAATCAGTCACGGTTGTTCCGTCGGAAGGCGAGCGGGGTCACACCGTCGCTCGATACGGGCGGGAGACCCGCGAGCATGCACAACAGCTCCCCCCACCCTTCCACGTGAGCGGCGAGCTGCGCATCATCCGGGCTCCAGGAGGCGCGGATCTCGATCTGCGCACCGTCGCCCTGAGCGGCCAGCTCGCCGAAACCGGTGGAGAGCACCTTGGTGGCCGTGCCGGACGCGGCGGAATAGGAGGCGCCCCGCGCCCCGAGGGCGTCGATGAGCCAGGACCAAGCGACCTCGGCGAGGAACGGATCGGTGCCGATCTCGACCTCGAGCGGGGCCTGGGCGAAGCAGACGACACGGAAGGGGCCGCCCCACTGCTCGGGCTCCTCGGGGTCGTAGAGCAGGATGAAGCGCCCCGTGCCCAGCTCGGAGTCGCGTCCGTGCGCGTGCGGCGCGACGTCGCCCGACAGGGCGAGGGCCCAGGGCGCGAGACCCGACGGCGAGGCGATCTCGGAGACGGTGAGCTCGGCGCGTGTGGCAGCGGCGCGGATCGACTCCGTCGCGACCCGGAACTCCTCGGGGAGCTGGGACGACGCTGGGAATTCGGGCACGATCGCAGACTAGGGTTCCGACGCGCCCGGGACGCGGAGGCACGCCGGGTGGGCGGCTCTCAGCGCGTGCGGCTCCAGCGGGCGTAGACGGCCCCGGAATCGTCCGCGGCCAGCAGCGTCAGGGCGTAGGCGTCGTCGACGACGGCCGTGCCCGTCGCGACCGGGAGGCCCGGGAGGACCACGCGCGGCGAGGTGGTGAGGCACAGCTCGTCGACCCGGCCCGAGGCGAGGAACTGGCCCGAGAGCGAGGCGCCGCCCTCGCAGACGACGCGGTGCAGGCCGAGCCCGGCGAGAGCCTCCAGGAGCTCGTCGACGCCGATCCGCTCCGAGGAGGACGGGACCGGGACGACCTCGACGCCGGCGGGGAGCCCCTCCACCGCGCCGCGCGACTCCGGCACCAGCAGCAGGACCCGGGAGCCCTCCTGCAGCTCCAGGCGGTGCCCGGCGAGATCGCCCGAGGCGGAGACGACGGCGAGCGGGACCCGCCGGGGGACGCGGTAGCCCTCGGCGCGGACGCTGGCGGCTCCGACGAGGCGGTGCGCGTGCGCCTGAACATGATCGCGAGCGTCACCGGCTCCAGCACCGGCTCCGACGGAACCAGCGAGACGCTCACCAACCGCGTCGACCGCACGATCCTCGGAGTCGTCCGCGAGCAGGCCGACGTCGTCCTCGTCGGAGCCGCCAGCGTCCGCGCCGAGGGCTACCGCGTCCCCCGGCGGGTCCCGCTCGCCGTCGTCTCCGCCTCGGGCGATCTCGCCGGGCACCG